>NZ_JACVAH010000039.1:0-939 GCF_014851795.1 Pseudomonas sp. Pdm06 | reverse complement strand
TTCCAGAGCGTTCCGCTAAAATCAAAGAAGCTTAAGGGCTAGTCCCCGTTCGCTCGCCACTACTAAGGGAATCTCGGTTGATTTCTTTTCCTCAGGGTACTTAGATGTTTCAGTTCCCCTGGTTCGCTTCTTGCACCTATGTATTCAGTACAAGATAACCATCTTATGATGGCTGGGTTCCCCCATTCAGACATCTCCGGATCACAGTCTGTTTGCCGACTCCCCGAAGCTTTTCGCAGGCTACCACGTCTTTCATCGCCTCTGACTGCCAAGGCATCCACCGTATGCGCTTCTTCACTTGACCATATAACCCCAAGCAATCTGGTTATACTGTGAAGACGACATTCGCCGAAAATTCGATCTTGCTCTACGAGCAACTCACAAATTTTACCTTAGCCTGATCCGTTACCAGTGAAAGTAACGTTCAGTCTATCTTTCTATCACATACCCAAATTTTTAAAGAACGAACTAGTCAAAAGACTAGAAATCAACATTCACCATCACCTTGATGGAATGCTCATTTCTAAGCTTTCAGAAGCAGTTTATGGTGGAGCCAAGCGGGATCGAACCGCTGACCTCCTGCGTGCAAGGCAGGCGCTCTCCCAGCTGAGCTATGGCCCCATAACAAAATTGGTGGGTCTGGGCAGATTCGAACTGCCGACCTCACCCTTATCAGGGGTGCGCTCTAACCAACTGAGCTACAGACCCAATTTCGAGCTTGTAACTGTTAGCTGTGAGCTATCAGCTTGGAGCTTAAAGCTGCTTCTATCGTCTTCTTCAATGAATCAAGCAATTCGTGTGGGAGCTCATGAAGCAGCTGCGGTCGTCGATTAAGGAGGTGATCCAGCCGCAGGTTCCCCTACGGCTACCTTGTTACGACTTCACCCCAGTCATGAATCACACCGTGGTAACCGTCCCCCCGAAGGTTAGACTAGCTAC
>NZ_JACVAH010000038.1:0-1137 GCF_014851795.1 Pseudomonas sp. Pdm06 | reverse complement strand
CGGCGCAAGCGGCTGCTCAGCGGCGCGGGCAGTTGCAGGGCCAGCGCGGCGCCTTGGTAGCTTTGCACCTGGGGGCGCGGGTGGTCGCTGGGCAGTTCCAGCAGCGCCGGGGCGCCGTCCAGGTGGACTTTCCAGAAATCGACCTGGGCGTGCAGGCGTTCACCTTGCAGGTGCTGCTGTTGCCAGTTGGCGTAGTCGGCGTATTGCAGGGCCAGGGGTGGCAGCGGATCGTCAAGGCCCTGGCTGAACGCGGCGTAGAGCGCGTTGAACTCGCCGATCAACACCGCCACCGACCAACCGTCGGAGACGATGTGGTGCTGGGTCACCAGCAGGATGTGTTCGTCCTCGGCCAGGCGCAGCAGACGGCCGCGAATCAGCGGTCCCTGGCTCAGGTCGAAGGCGTCCCGGGCTTCGGCCTGGGTGAGTTGGGTGACGGCGGTTTGCCGGGCTTCGGCGTCCAGGCCTTGCAGGTCGTGTTCCTGCAAGGCGAAGCCGCTGTCGGCGGCGGCGAAGCGCTGGCGGACCTCGCCGTCACGGCGTTCGAAGGTGGTGCGCAGGCTTTCGTGACGGGCGACGATGCGGTCCAGGGCGCGTTGCAAGGCGTTGCGATCCAGGCTGCCGCCCAGGTGCAGCGCGGCGGGCATGTGATAGGCAACGCTGGCGGCGTGGTCCAGTTGATCGAGGAACCACAGGCGTTGCTGGGCCAGGGACAGCGGCAACGCCTGCTCGCGGGACACCACGTCGATGGGCTGGACGTGGGAGTGACCGGCCTGTTCCACCCGCTGGGCCAGTTCGCTCAACGAGGTCTGGCTGAAGAGGGTGCGCAGGTCGATCTCGACGCCGAGGTCCTGGTGCAGGCGAGCCTGCAACTGCACGGTCAGCAGGGAATGGCCGCCGAGTTCGAGGAAGCCGTCGTGACGGCCGACCTGATCCAGTTGCAGCAGGTCTTTCCAGATTTCGGCGAGGGCGATTTCAGTGGTGCCTTGGGGCGCCTCGTAGGTTTTGCTG
The DNA here is from genome assembly GCF_014851795.1 of Pseudomonas sp. Pdm06. Taxonomy (NCBI): domain Bacteria; kingdom Pseudomonadati; phylum Pseudomonadota; class Gammaproteobacteria; order Pseudomonadales; family Pseudomonadaceae; genus Pseudomonas; species Pseudomonas sp. Pdm06. The sequence goes on along the minus strand of NZ_JACVAH010000038.1, from coordinate 129 downwards.
GCCAGGGCTTCCAGGCCGGGGGCCGGCAGGGCGCGGCGGTCGAGCTTGCCGTTGGCGGTGAGGGGCAAGGCATCGAGGTGGACGAAGGCGCTGGGTACCATGTATTCGGGCAGGTGCTTGAGCAGGGTG
>NZ_JACVAH010000037.1:0-1305 GCF_014851795.1 Pseudomonas sp. Pdm06 | reverse complement strand
AATGTACGGGACAACCACATGGGTTACAAAAAAGTGCATTCACATAGGTGACACTTTGATTGAAACATAGCCGTTCTTTGCGTCCCTGGCGTTGACGTGACCTAGGATCACCGGACCGAAGATCACATTCCATACTCCGTCTTTGATCATCTCCATTCCAATGTTTTGATGCCTGAGCAGATTCCCCACGTATATCCGCAGACCCGCTCGGTTAATGATTCCGCAACTATCAGCCAGGTAACACTCAACATGGCTCGCATACCCCATTTCCGGTAGCTTTTCCGGGTAAGCTCGGGTTGAGGGTGTATAGCAGGAGGCCGGGGTTTTCTGGCCGAGAGCCTCGTGTCCCCGCTCGTGATTGTAGTGCTGCATAAATCGATCAAAGTGTTTTTGCTGAGCCTCCCAGGCAATGGCTGGCGGTTTGGGAAAAGTACTTTTTAATGTCCGGTGCATGCGCTCATGACGCCCATTTTGATCTGGCCGACCGGGCTCAATTCGCTCAGGAATAATCCCAAGTCGCAACCACCAGATCGACAACTGCGATAGCCCTGCACGACCCGTACTGGCAAACGGCACGCCGTTATCGGTGCGGATGCGCTCAGGCATCCCGTATTCACGAAAAACGCGCTCGAAGGTTTGCTGGGTCTCCTTGAGATTGGTATTGGCCATGCTCTCGCAGGCAAGCAAGAAGCGACTGGCATGATCCATGATCGTCAGTGGATAGCACCAAACGCCCGCCCCGGTGAGAAATTGGCCCTTGTAATCTGCGCTGAAGAGCTGATTAGGCGTTTCTGCCTTACGCAAAGGCTTGGGATAGACAGCGACACGCTGGCGCAACGGTCGAGACGTAATCAAGTCCGCTGCCTTAAGGATGTTGTAGATAGTCGTCTTCGACGGCGGATCCTGCCCCGGAAAACGTTTCATCAGGTCGTTCTGAATCTTTTTAGGACCCGGAACCGTTTCGCCAGTAGAGCGAAACTCAATGATTGCCTGCCTCACAACCAATGGCACCACATAGGTTTGGTTGTGCCGTCGGCGGCTACGTTCGTCGAGCCCACTGGGGCCCTCCAGCTCATAGCGCTCGACCCATTTGTAGCCAGTCTTTCGGCTGATCTGATAGTCCTGGCACAGCCGGCTAAAGCTGTGCTTCTCAGACAGATACTCAGCGATGAACATCACTTTGAGGTCCATAGGTTTCAGCTCTCTCCAGGGCATGGTCAGATCCTCGCGAAATCGACCCTGCCAGTTAAAAACTGTTACCTATGTGCGTGAACTGATTTGTAACCCATGTGGGTGAGTCATACC
>NZ_JACVAH010000035.1:0-2284 GCF_014851795.1 Pseudomonas sp. Pdm06 | reverse complement strand
GGCGACGGTTTGCGCCCGTTGGTCCAGTTCGGCGTAACTCAGGCGCTGGCCTTCGAACACCAGCGCCGGGGCGTTGGGGCTCAGGGCCGCTTGCTGGCTCAGGGCGGTGTGCAGGTTGGTCGGGCCGTTGTAGTGACGTTCGGTGGCGTTCCAGCGGTCCAGTTGCTGTTGGTCCTGCTGTTGCGGGAACAGCTCGACCAGGGTGCGCCCAGGGGTTGCCACCAGAGCGTCGAGCAGCGCGCACCACTGCGCGCTCCAGCGTTGCATCGTCGCTTCGTCGTACAAGGCCGATTGGTATTCCAGCGCCAGCGTCATGTCGCTGCCGTCATCCTGGACTTCCCAGCTCTGCTCAAACTTGGCGTCGATCACCGGCAACATCTGCTCTTCGACGTTCAGCCCCGGCCATTGGCTGCTGTCGACGCGGCCGTAGTTGAGGGAGAACAGCACCTGGAACAGCGGCGTGCGGTTCAAGTCGCGGTTCTGCGCGATGGCACCGACCAAGGTGGCGAAAGGCAGGTCGGCATGGGCCTGGGCTGCACGCAGGTCGGCTTCGAGGCTGGTGAGCAGTTGCTCGGCCGGGGCCCGTTGGTCGACGTCGCTGCGGAGCACCAGGGTGTTGACCAGGCAGGCCAGCAACGTCTGGGTTTGGGCGTGGTCACGTTGGTCCGCCGGGGTGCCGAGGCGAATCTCCCGCTGGCCGCTGTAGCGGGCCAGCAGTGCGCTCAGGGCCGTGGCCAGCACCACGTAGGTGGTCGTGCCGCGCTGACGGGCGAACTGTCGGATGGCTTCGGCGCGCGGGGTGCCGAGGCGGACGCTCAGTTGCCGGGCGCGACGATCGGCTTCGGCGCCGCGTGGATGGTCGATGGGCAGGTCGAGCTGGTAGTCGTCCTGGCCCAAGTGGTTTTTCCAGTAGTCCAGGCTGGCATTGCGCCGGGCCTGGGTGTCCGGGTGCTGTTGCCACAGGGCGAAATCGACGTAGTCGATCTCCAGCGGCGTCCACGTGGGCGACTGCCCGCTGAGGCCGGCGGCGTAGGCCTGGGTCAGTTCGTCGATGAGCAACTGCATGGCCCAACCGTCGGTGGCGCTGTGGTGCAGGCACACCAGCAACAGGTTTTCGTCGCTACCCTGGCGTTGCAGCAGGTGCGCACGCCAAGGCGCGGCGGCGGCCAGGTCGAACGGCGTCATCAGTTCGTCCTGGGCGTTGGCACAGGTCGCGGCCCAGTCCTGGGTTGCAGCGCGAGTGACCGCGAGCGCCGGCCCGTGGTCGTCGATGAGCAATTGTGGCTCGCCGTCGACGTCGATAATCCGGCTGCGCAGCACCAGGTGGCGCTGGCTGACCTGCTCAAAGGCCTCGCGCAAGACCTGGACCTGCAGCTCGCCGCGCAAGGTCAGGGCGAACGGCATGTGGTATTCGCGGGACTCCGGCACCAGGCGGCTGAGCATCCAGAACCGGCGTTGGGCCAGGCCCAGGGGCAGTTGCGCCGGGCGCGGTTGTACGCTGATCGATTCATCGGGCAGGGCCGCCCGCAGATGCTCGGCCAAGGCCGCGACCGTCGGTTGGGCGAACACCAGCGGCAAGGGCAGGGACACCCCCAGGCGCTCACGGACCCGGCTGACCAGGCGGGTGGCCAGCAAGGAGTGGCCGCCGAGTTGGAAGAAGTGGTCCTCGATACCGACGTCTGAACAGCCCAGCACCTCGCTGAAGAGTTCGCAGAGCACGGTTTCAGTGGCATTGCGCGGCGCGGTGCGCGGCTGGTCGCTTTGGCTGTGTGGCAGCGGCGCGGCGGCCAGGGCCTTACGGTCGAGCTTGCCGTTGCTGTTGAGCGGCAGGCGGTCGAGCTGCACGAAAACGCTTGGCTGCATGTGCACGGGCAGGCTGTCGCTCAAGTCGGCACGCAGGGTCGCCTCATCGGCGTCACCGCACCAGAAACTCACCAGGCGCTGATCCAGCAACAAGGTGGCGGCGTCGCGAATACCGGCCTGGGCCAGCAGCGCAGCGTCGATTTCCCCCAACTCGATGCGCTGGCCACGCAACTTCACCTGATGGTCGAGACGCCCCAGGTACTCGATGTTGCCATCGGCCAGGAAGCGGCAGCGGTCGCCCGTGCGGTACAGGCGATCGCCGGCCACGAACGGGCTGGCGAGGAAGCGTTCTTCGGTCAGGTCCGGGCGTTTCAAATAGCCACGGGCCACGCCGACGCCGCCGATGTACAACTCGCCGATGCTGCCAATCGGCAGCGGCTGCATGGCTTCGTCGAGGATGTACAAGCGCAGGTTGGCGATG
>NZ_JACVAH010000034.1:0-2858 GCF_014851795.1 Pseudomonas sp. Pdm06 | reverse complement strand
GGTCACGTTCCAGCGAATGGGTATGCGATAGTTTGTGTGTTGCGGTTGAGCGTCTCGAACTTTCGGTTCGTTTCGTCTTCACACACCGCAATCTGGTCTCTTTCGCCCTGGGGCTTGGAGTTTACAAATTGCTTGGGTGTTATATGGTCAAGCCTCACGGGCAATTAGTACAGGTTAGCTCAACGCCTCACAGCGCTTACACACCCTGCCTATCAACGTCGTAGTCTTCGACGGCCCTTCAGGGGACTCAAGGTCCCAGTGAGATCTCATCTTGAGGCAAGTTTCCCGCTTAGATGCTTTCAGCGGTTATCTTTTCCGAACATAGCTACCCGGCAATGCCACTGGCGTGACAACCGGAACACCAGAGGTTCGTCCACTCCGGTCCTCTCGTACTAGGAGCAGCCCCTCTCAAATCTCAAACGTCCACGGCAGATAGGGACCGAACTGTCTCACGACGTTCTAAACCCAGCTCGCGTACCACTTTAAATGGCGAACAGCCATACCCTTGGGACCGGCTTCAGCCCCAGGATGTGATGAGCCGACATCGAGGTGCCAAACACCGCCGTCGATATGAACTCTTGGGCGGTATCAGCCTGTTATCCCCGGAGTACCTTTTATCCGTTGAGCGATGGCCCTTCCATACAGAACCACCGGATCACTAAGACCTACTTTCGTACCTGCTCGACGTGTCTGTCTCGCAGTCAAGCGCGCTTTTGCCTTTATACTCTACGACCGATTTCCGACCGGTCTGAGCGCACCTTCGTACTCCTCCGTTACTCTTTAGGAGGAGACCGCCCCAGTCAAACTACCCACCATACACTGTCCTCGATCCGGATAACGGACCTGAGTTAGAACCTCAAAGTTGCCAGGGTGGTATTTCAAGGATGGCTCCACGCGAACTGGCGTCCACGCTTCAAAGCCTCCCACCTATCCTACACAAGCAAATTCAAAGTCCAGTGCAAAGCTATAGTAAAGGTTCACGGGGTCTTTCCGTCTAGCCGCGGATACACTGCATCTTCACAGCGATTTCAATTTCACTGAGTCTCGGGTGGAGACAGCGCCGCCATCGTTACGCCATTCGTGCAGGTCGGAACTTACCCGACAAGGAATTTCGCTACCTTAGGACCGTTATAGTTACGGCCGCCGTTTACCGGGGCTTCGATCAAGAGCTTCGCGTTAGCTAACCCCATCAATTAACCTTCCGGCACCGGGCAGGCGTCACACCCTATACGTCCACTTTCGTGTTTGCAGAGTGCTGTGTTTTTAATAAACAGTCGCAGCGGCCTGGTATCTTCGACCGGCGTGGGCTTACGCAGCAAGTGCTTCACCCTCACCGGCGCACCTTCTCCCGAAGTTACGGTGCCATTTTGCCTAGTTCCTTCACCCGAGTTCTCTCAAGCGCCTTGGTATTCTCTACCCAACCACCTGTGTCGGTTTGGGGTACGGTTCCTGGTTACCTGAAGCTTAGAAGCTTTTCTTGGAAGCATGGCATCAACCACTTCGTCACCCAAAGGGTAACTCGTCATCAGCTCTCGGCCTTAGAATCCCGGATTTACCTAAGATTCCAGCCTACCACCTTAAACTTGGACAACCAACGCCAAGCTGGCCTAGCCTTCTCCGTCCCTCCATCGCAATAACCAGAAGTACAGGAATATTAACCTGTTTTCCATCGACTACGCTTTTCAGCCTCGCCTTAGGGACCGACTAACCCTGCGTCGATTAACGTTGCGCAGGAAACCTTGGTCTTTCGGCGTGGGTGTTTTTCACACCCATTGTCGTTACTCATGTCAGCATTCGCACTTCTGATACCTCCAGCAAGCTTCTCAACTCACCTTCACAGGCTTACAGAACGCTCCTCTACCGCATCACTTGCGTGATACCCGTAGCTTCGGTGTATGGTTTGAGCCCCGTTACATCTTCCGCGCAGGCCGACTCGACTAGTGAGCTATTACGCTTTCTTTAAAGGGTGGCTGCTTCTAAGCCAACCTCCTAGCTGTCTAAGCCTTCCCACATCGTTTCCCACTTAACCATAACTTTGGGACCTTAGCTGACGGTCTGGGTTGTTTCCCTTTTCACGACGGACGTTAGCACCCGCCGTGTGTCTCCCATGCTCGGCACTTGTAGGTATTCGGAGTTTGCATCGGTTTGGTAAGTCGGGATGACCCCCTAGCCGAAACAGTGCTCTACCCCCTACAGTGATACATGAGGCGCTACCTAAATAGCTTTCGAGGAGAACCAGCTATCTCCGAGCTTGATTAGCCTTTCACTCCGATCCACAGGTCATCCGCTAACTTTTCAACGGTAGTCGGTTCGGTCCTCCAGTCAGTGTTACCTAACCTTCAACCTGCCCATGGATAGATCGCCCGGTTTCGGGTCTATTCCCAGCGACTAGACGCCCTATTAAGACTCGCTTTCGCTACGCCTCCCCTATTCGGTTAAGCTCGCCACTGAAAATAAGTCGCTGACCCATTATACAAAAGGTACGCAGTCACCCAACAAAGTGGGCTCCCACTGCTTGTACGCATACGGTTTCAGGATCTATTTCACTCCCCTCTCCGGGGTTCTTTTCGCCTTTCCCTCACGGTACTAGTTCACTATCGGTCAGTCAGTAGTATTTAGCCTTGGAGGATGGTCCCCCCATATTCAGACAAAGTTTCTCGTGCTCCGTCCTACTCGATTTCACTTCTAAGATCCTTTCGCGTACAGGGCTATCACCCACTATGGCCGCACTTTCCAGAGCGTTCCGCTAAAATCAAAGAAGCTTAAGGGCTAGTCCCCGTTCGCTCGCCACTACTAAGGGAATCTCGGTTGATTTCTTTTCCTCAGGGTACTTAGATGTTTCAGTTCCCCTGGTTCGC
>NZ_JACVAH010000033.1:0-3058 GCF_014851795.1 Pseudomonas sp. Pdm06 | reverse complement strand
TACCGCGAGCTTTCTCTTCCGGGGCGCTGTCGATCTTGTCGAAGTCAACCTTGGCCGAACCGAAAACTTCGGAGCAGACACGGGTCAGAGCAGCGGTCAGCGTGGTTTTACCGTGGTCAACGTGACCAATGGTACCGACGTTGACGTGCGGCTTATTACGTTCGAACTTTTCCTTAGCCATCGAAATCACCCCTAGGAGAAGAATTTAGCGAGTCACACAAGCCATTAAAACAAAGGCAGATATTTGCATATCTGCCTTGTAATATGGAGCTCTTGAGCGGATTTGAACCGCTGACCTCACCCTTACCAAGGGTGTGCTCTACCAACTGAGCTACAAGAGCGAAACACTTTGCACAATCTGCAAACTTGGAGCGGGTAGCGGGAATCGAACCCGCATCATCAGCTTGGAAGGCTGAGGTTCTACCACTAAACTATACCCGCGGAGCTTGCAGCTCACGCTAAAAATGGTGGAGGGGGAAGGATTCGAACCTTCGAAGTCGTAGACGTCAGATTTACAGTCTGATCCCTTTGGCCGCTCGGGAACCCCTCCTAAGCGAGCCGGCATTCTATATCATGCCAGCCTTCTGTCAAGCATTTTCTCATTAAAAACCTGAGGTTAGCTGCGTTGACCTCGCTTCGTATCGCTTACCTTTAAAGGTCTTCGCTGCGAAGCGGGCGCCATTCTATGCAAACTACCCTGCGGGTGCAACCCCTTCGCATGGCATTATTTTATGTTTTAACTCATTGAATTCTTTAGAAAGGTTTTGGAGCAGCGTTTCATTCACCTTTCCCGCGCCTTCCTGAGGAACCTGAACCCAGAACCCCCCTCCCTCAGGGAGATTTTGCGCGCTCGATACCACAGAGCGACCTACGACCCCCAAAGCCGCCAGGCGCTGCTCCAACTGCCTGGCCAGCTCCGGACGAGCAAAACCACCCAGGTAGACACATGTTTTGGGCGCCTCAGCGGACTTAGCCGAATCGCGCCTGACAAGGGCATCCGCCGTTTCGCTCAAGAGATGGATATCCTGCTGCGACCCGCGATATAAGCTCAGCGGCGTGACATCCTTGGCGCGAAGCGGGGCCTCCTGCTGATGCCAGATGTAGTAGAAGACATTCAAAACCAGCAACAACAGGAACAGCCACCGCATAGAAACCTCAAGACAAAGGACAGGCCATCGCCAAACCAACGAAAACCAGGTCAGGTACCACCCTGGCATCTGGAACGACCCCGGAAACCAGATTGGCATCCCCCCCAGTAAGAAACACCACGAAATCCTTTCCCCAATATTGCTCCGCCAATTCAAGCTGAGTCAGGACAAACCCCCTGAGCATCAGCATGCAACCGCGCTCGACCGCCTCGACAGTCGCACGACCTGGAGCAAGACTCTCATGGGCTCGCTCGGCCGCTATATCGTCATAACGAATTTTCCGCGTGTGGGTACGCAATTGATTACGCATCAGAGGCATGCCAGGACAAATGAAACCTCCCAGATGCCCACCATCCGCAGCCACGAAATCGGCCGTGACGGCAGTACCAAAATCCAGCACCAGGCACGCCCCCGAAGCGAGATGAAAACCACCAAGCAAGGCCAGCCACCGATCGAGGCCTAGCCGCTCGTAATCCTCGTAGCCGTTTCTCACACCCGCCATTTCCCGGGCGGGCACAGCACGAACTACCGATACCCCGAACACATCGACCAGCGAAGCGACCAATGAATCCGTCTCCGCCTGGGTCCTCACGCTAACAAGACGACACTTCTTGAGCTGAAACTTCTTCGCGTCATTCAGGCTCGCGAGCAAATCGTCGTCAGAACCGACCACACCACCCTCGACCGGCGTTATCCCGTCAGGGCGCAGAACGCGCCATTTGATAAAGCTGTTGCCGCAGTCGAGCTCAAGAATCATCACGCAACCTCAAACTGAGCTCACCACCGCTAAAGTTTTTTTCCACACCATCCACCTTCAAACGCAGCGCACCCTGGTGATCAATGCCCAGCACAATGCCGTCAATTTTATTAACACCGGCAATCAGAGACACAGCCCGCCCCTGCCAAAGATGGTATTGCTCCCATTCCGACTGGATCGCAACAAACCCCGACACGCGATGAAGCTCCAGATATTGCTGCAGCTTCACCCCCAATCGGGCCACCAGCTCATTTCGATCAAAATCCCTGCCCGCTTCAAGGCACATGGATGTCCATTGCTGGTCGACCTCATCAGTCGATTGCATATTCACATTGATCCCTACGCCCAGGACAACATGGCAAACGTCTGCAGGATCTCCAACCAATTCAAGCAAAATGCCGGCGATCTTTTTCTCACCCACCAAGACATCATTAGGCCATTTCAGCCCCGCCGCCGCGATCCCCATATCGCGCAAGACATGCATGACCGCAAGCCCGACAACCAAGCTCAGACCTTCGATTTGTCGCATGCCACCGCTAATGCGTAACACCAGGCTGTGGTAGAGGTTTTCGGCAAATGGGCTGACCCACTTACGGCCACGACGACCACGACCCGCTATCTGTCGCTCAGCCAAAACCATGAATGGCGCCACGCTTCCGCGCTCGATGAAACGCAGCGCCTCGGCGTTAGTGGAATCGATAGAGTCGAATATATGGACAGGCCACTCATGAAGGCCTTTTGCGCAGATCTCTGTCGCATCCAAAAGCAACAGAGGCTTAGCCAACTGATAGCCCCGACCTCGAACTTTATGAACAGACAATCCTAAATCCGCCTCCAAGTGCTGCAACTGCTTCCATACAGCACTACGACTGATACCCAGTGCGGCACCCAGCGCTTGCCCCGAATGAAAGCGGCCATCCTTCAGAAGTTTTAGCAACGTGAGCATGCGGACTGCGCCCTGATAATGAGGCCCGCATGATAGCCATGCGCAAGACAGTTGCATAGAAACACAAAATGACTTTCCTGCGGACAAAACAAAACCCCTACCTGCATCAGCAGATAGGGGTTTTGGAATTTAATCTTGACGATGACCTACTCTCACATGGGGAAACCCCACACTACCATCGGCGATGCATCGTTTCACTTCTGAGTT
>NZ_JACVAH010000032.1:0-4940 GCF_014851795.1 Pseudomonas sp. Pdm06 | reverse complement strand
CAGGGCTTCCAGGCCGGGGGCCGGCAGGGCGCGGCGGTCGAGCTTGCCGTTGGCGGTGAGGGGCAAGGCATCGAGGTGGACGAAGGCGCTGGGTACCATGTATTCGGGCAGGTGCTTGAGCAGGGTGTTGCGCAGTTGTTCGGCGTTGGCCGGTTCGCCGCACAGGTACGCCACCAAGCGATTGTCTTCCCGGGCAATCACGACGGCATCGGTGACACCGGCACAGCCGAGCAAGACGTTTTCGATTTCCCCCAACTCGATGCGGAATCCACGGATTTTCACCTGGAAGTCATTGCGCCCCAGGTATTCCAGTGTGCCGTCGGCCAGCCAGCGGCCGAGGTCGCCGGTCTTGTACAGGCGCGCGTTCGGTTCGCTGCTGAACGGATCGGCGATAAAACGCTCGGCACTCAGTTCCGCCCGGTTCAGGTAACCCCGGGCCACGCCGGCGCCGCCGATGTGCAGCTCACCGGCAACGCCCAACGGCGTCGGTTGGCCGTGGGTGTCAAGCACGTGCACCTGGACGTTGGCAATCGGCCGGCCAATGCTCGGGCGCTCGCCCAGGTCACGGATCAGGTCGATGGTGGCGTCTACCGTGCATTCGGTCGGGCCGTACATGTTGTAGAAGCGGATGCTCGGGCAGTTGCGCAGTTTCTCCCAGGTCGCGGCGTTGATGGCCTCGCCACCGAGCAGCACGCTCACCGGCTGGTAGCTGCTGCGTTCCAGCAAGCCGGCGGCGAGCAGGGTGTCGAGCTGCGACGGCGTGGAGTCGAAGGCGTGCACCTGGTGCTGTTCGAGGAAGTCCAGCAATTCATGGCCGCTGGCGCGGATCAGTTGCGGGATGATCACCAGCCGATGACCGGAGAACAGCTGCGCGATGCCCTTGATCGACATGTCGAAGAAGAACCCGGCATTCAGCGCCACGGTGGCTGGGCTTGGGCAATGCTGGTGGGTGGTGCGGGTCAGCACCTGCCAGAAGTTGAACACCGAGCGGTGCTCGACCATCACGCCCTTGGACTGGCCGGTGGAGCCGGAGGTGTAGATCACATAGGCCAGGTGCTCGGGCGTCAGGCCCGCGACCTGCGGGTTGGCATCAAAAGCCGCGTCATTCGCCGATCGCAGCGAATCGCTCGTGTCGAGCAACAACAGCGGTAGCTCGCCGGACGGCAGGGTAAGGGTCGATTGGGTCAACAGCGCCCGAGGCTGACTGTCCTGCAGCATGAACGCCATGCGCTCGTCCGGATGAGCTGGGTCGATGGGCACGTAGGCGGCGCCGGCCTTGAGCACGCCCAACAGGCCGACGATCATGTCCAGGCTGCGTTCGGCACAGATCGCCACGCGCTGATCGGGTTCGACGCCCAGTTCGAGCAACTGCCGAGCCAGGTGGTTGGCGCGACGGTTGAGCTGGCGGTAGGTCAGTTGTTGGTTTTCGCAGACCAGGGCCACGGCGTCGGGGTTGGCCTGGACCTGGGCTTCGAACAGGTGCTGGATCGGTTGCGCCGTGCCGAAATCCGTGGTGGTGTGGTTGAAGTCCGCCAGCAGCAATTGCCGCTCGGTGTCGGGGAGCACGTCCAGATCGCTGGCGAGGCGCTCGGGGGCTTGTTCAAGGGCTTCGACCAGCGCGGCGACGGCCTGGGCGAGGTAGGCGGCGATGCGTTGCGGGTCGATGCCGGTGATGGATTGGGCGGTCACGGAGAAGTCGTCCCCTTCATCCGCCACGGCCACTTCGATCGGGTAGTTGGTGCGCGCTTCGTTGCTCAGGAACCGCACGCCGTCCCAGGCAAGGACCTGGTCTTCGTTGGCCAGCGAGCCGCCGTCGGTCTGGTGGCGGTAGTTGAGCAGCGTGGTGAACAGCGGCAGGCCCGCGCCAACACCGCTGCAACGTTGGGCCAGGGCCAGGGAGGCCTGTTCGTGGGCGAGCAGTTCGCTGAGGTCGCGATAGGTTTCGTCCACCAGCGCACTGACGCTGAACCCGGCCAGTTGCACCCGTACCGGCAAGGTGTTGATGAACACCCCAAGGGCTCGATCGGCGCCCAGTGAACCTTGCAGGCGTCCGGCGACCACGCTGCCGAACACCACGTCGTCGCGGCCGGTGCAGCGCGCGAGCACCTGGGCCCAGGCAATATGAAACAGCACGGCCGGCGTCACCCCGGCCAGGCGCGATTGAGCGCGGATCCGCAGGTTCAGGGCCCGGTCGAGGCGCACGCTGGTCTCCACCACCTGGGCACCGTCGCCCTGGACATCCAGCACACCGAACGGTGCGGTGGGCTCCTCGATGCTGGCCAGGCGCCGGGTGAAATAGGCTTCATGGGCCTGGGGCGGCGTGGCGAGTACCTGGGCGACAAACTCCCGATAAGGCATTGGCGTCGGCAGGTGGGCGCCCTGGCCTTGCATCAACAGCTGGATTTCTTCGAGGACGATGCCCAGGGACACGTGGTCGCTGATCATGTGGTGGTCCAACAGGGCCAGCCACCAGCGTTCGGACTGCGGATCCTGGGCGATGCAGGCGCGCATCAAGGGGGCCTGTTGCAAATCCAGGCGCAGGTGGCGCGGATCGCTCAAGCGCTCCAGTTGGACGCGTGGATCCTCATCGGCCGCCAGGGTGATGGGATGGATCGGCAGCCCGGCCTGGCGCTGCACCACTTGGACCGCTTGCGGCTGTCCGACCCAATGCACGGCACTGCGCAGGATGTCGTGGCGGTCGATCACCTGTTGCAGGGCGGCGATGAAGGCATCGAGGCGCTGGCGGTCGTCGAACTCGATCATCGAGCGCACCAGATAGGCATCGCCTTCGTGCCCCAGCAGATGATGGAACAGGATGCCCTGTTGCAAGGGGGCCAGGGGGTAGATGTCCTGGATGTTCGCGGCCCCGCCGGGTACGGCGCTGACGATTCGTTCCAGGTGCGCCGGGGTCAGTTCCACCAGGGGCAACATGTCTGGTGTCAGCGCCGTGCAATCGGCCGGGATACGATTGGCCGGGGCCAGGAACAAGGCTTCATCGCTGCGACTCAGGGCCTGGGCCATTTCCCGCAGGCTGGGTGCGGTGAACACGGTGCGCACTGTGGCGCTCAGGCCATGCTGGCGCAGGCGGTCGATCAGGCTCACGGCCAGCAGCGAATGCCCGCCGAGTTCGAAGAACCGGTCATGCCGGCCGACTTTCTCGATGCCCAGCAGGTCTTGCCAGACCGTCGCGACGATCTGCTCGATCTCGCCCCGTGGGGCCTCGTAGGCCCGGCTGGCGAACGCTTCCTGGCCCGGCGCGGGCAGGGCACGGCGGTCGAGCTTGCCGTTGGGCGTCAGTGGCAGGGCCTCGAGTTGGACGAAGGCGCTAGGCACCATGTATTCGGGCAGGGCCGCCAGCAAGACGCTGCGCAAGTGCTCCACCGGCACCGGTTCACCGCACAGGTAAGCGATCAGCCGCTTGCTTTCCGATTGGCCGGGTTGGCTTTCCTGGGCCACCACCACCGCTTCACGTACACCGGCACAGCCCGCGAGGATGGCTTCGATCTCGCCCAGTTCTACGCGGAAACCGCGGATCTTCACTTGGTCGTCGTTGCGTCCCAGGTACTGCAGGGTGCCGTCTGCCAACCAGCGGCCGAGGTCACCGGTCTTGTACAGGCGCGCATCCGGGTCAGTGTTGAACGGGTCGGCGATGAAGCGTTCGGCCGTCAACGCCTGGCGGTTGAGGTAACCGCGCGCGACACCGACGCCGCCAATGTGGATCTCACCGGCGACCCCGAGCGGGACGAGGTTGCCGTTGGCATCGAGGACATGCAGTTGGGCGTTGCGCACCGGTTTGCCGATGGAGCGGAAATCGTCGTGGTCGCTTTCCATCAGGCGGATCGAGGCATTCACGGTGGCCTCGGTCGGGCCGTAGGCGTTGAACAGCGCCGGGCGATGGCCGGCGCGGGCGAACCATTGGCTCACGGCCTGTTTGCCCACCGCTTCGCCACCGATCATGAACTGGCGCAACGAAGTCGGCATTGGCACATGTTGGTCGCGGCTGACCTGTTGCCAGAACACCGTTGGCAGGTTCGCGACGGTGATCCCATATTGTTCGCACAGCGAGGCGAAGGCCGCGGTGCCGGCAATCCAGGCATCACTGCGCAGTACCAGGGTGGCGCCGGAGAGCAATGCACCAAAAATCTCCTCCACCGACATGTCGAACGTCATGGTGGCGAATTGCAGGATGCGATCACGAGGGTTGAGGCCATAGCGCTCTTGCAGGGCACCGATCTGGTTGCAGACTGAGCGGTGTTCGAGCATCACGCCTTTCGGTTTGCCTGTGGAGCCGGAGGTGTACATGACGTAGGCCAGGTGCCGGGACGTCAAGTCTTCGACCCGTGGGTTGTGGTCATCGCCTTCGCTCGTGTCGTCCAGCAACAGCTGCGTAATCGGCAATGGCGGCAGTTGTTCAACCAGGAGCCCCTGGCTGAGCAGGACCCGAGGCGAGCTGTCGCTGAGCATGTGCTGCAAGCGATCCTGCGGATAATTCGGGTCCAGCGGCACATAGGCACCGCCGGCCTTGAGGATGGCCAGGATGCCAATGATCATCTCGGGGCTGCGTTCCACCAGCAGCGCCACTCGCTCATCCGGGCGCAGGCCGGCGGCGATCAAGCGGTGGGCGATACGGTTGGCCCGGGTATTGAGTTCGGCGTAGCTGAGTCGGGTGCCCTCCGCCTGGACCGCGATGGCCTGTGGCTGGGCCTGGGCATGTTGTTCGAACCACTCATGCACCAGCCTGCCCTCGGGGAAGGGGGCGTGGGTCTGGTTGAAACCGCCGAGCAGTTGCCGGCGCTGCGTATTGTCCAGCAACGGCAGGGTCGCCAGCGGCTGCGTCGCATCGTCGAGCAGGGCGTCGAGCAGGTGCAGCAAGTGCTGGCCCCAACGGGCGATGGTGCTTTCGTCGAACAGGTCGGTAGCGTATTCGAACTGGCCGCTGA
>NZ_JACVAH010000031.1:0-15752 GCF_014851795.1 Pseudomonas sp. Pdm06 | reverse complement strand
TACCGCGAGCTTTCTCTTCCGGGGCGCTGTCGATCTTGTCGAAGTCAACCTTGGCCGAACCGAAAACTTCGGAGCAGACACGGGTCAGAGCAGCGGTCAGCGTGGTTTTACCGTGGTCAACGTGACCGATGGTGCCAACGTTGACGTGCGGTTTGTTCCGTTCAAATTTTTCTTTAGCCACGACAATTAACTCCTAGCTTAAAGGGGCTGAATCAGCCTTGCTTTTTGGTAACAGTCTCGACGATATGCGACGGAGCTGTATTGTATTTTTTGAATTCCATAGAGTAGCTTGCGCGACCCTGAGACATGGAACGAACGTCGGTTGCGTAACCGAACATCTCGCCCAACGGCACCTCGGCACGAATCACTTTGCCGGAAACCGTATCTTCCATACCCAGAATCATGCCACGACGACGGTTAAGGTCGCCCATGACATCACCCATGTAGTCTTCAGGCGTAACGACTTCCACCGCCATGATCGGCTCAAGCAACTCACCGCCACCCTTCTGGGCCAGCTGCTTGGTTGCCATGGAGGCAGCCACCTTAAACGCCATCTCGTTGGAGTCGACGTCATGGTAAGAACCATCAAACACAGTCGCCTTCAGGCCGATCAGCGGATAGCCGGCGACAACGCCGTTCTTCATCTGCTCTTCGATACCCTTCTGGATCGCCGGGATGTATTCCTTAGGAACCACACCACCTACGACTTCGTTCAGGAATTGCAGACCTTCCTGACCTTCGTCAGCCGGTGCAAAACGGATCCAGCAGTGACCGAACTGGCCACGACCGCCGGACTGGCGAACGAACTTGCCTTCGATTTCACAGCTCTTCGTGATGCGCTCACGATAGGAAACCTGAGGCTTACCGATGTTGGCTTCGACGTTGAACTCACGGCGCATCCGGTCAACCAGGATGTCCAGGTGCAACTCGCCCATGCCGGAGATGATCGTTTGACCAGTCTCTTCATCAGTCTTGACGCGGAAAGACGGGTCTTCCTGAGCAAGCTTGCCCAGAGCGATACCCATTTTTTCCTGGTCGTCCTTGGTCTTAGGCTCAACGGCAACCGAAATAACCGGCTCCGGGAAGTCCATGCGAACCAGGATGATTGGCTTGTCAGCGTTGCACAAAGTTTCACCGGTGGTGACGTCCTTCATGCCGATCAAGGCCGCGATGTCGCCAGCGCGCACTTCCTTGATTTCTTCACGGGCGTTTGCGTGCATCTGCACCATACGACCCACACGCTCTTTCTTGCCTTTTACCGAGTTGATCACGCCGTCGCCGGAGGCCAACACGCCCGAGTAAACTCGAACAAAGGTCAAGGTACCCACGAATGGGTCGGTAGCGATCTTGAACGCCAAAGCCGCGAACGGCTCGTCGTCACTTGCGTGACGCTCCATTTCCTCTTCCTCGTTATCCGGGTTGGAACCCTTGATAGCAGGAATGTCGGTTGGAGCAGGCAGGAAGTCGATAACGGCGTCGAGAACCAGGGGAACACCCTTGTTCTTGAAGGAAGAACCGCAAACAGCCAGAACGATCTCACCAGCGATAGTACGCTGACGCAGAGCGGCCTTGATTTCCTCGTTGGTGAGCTCTTCACCTTCGAGGTACTTGTTCATCAGCTCTTCGCTGGCTTCGGCCGCAGCCTCAACCATGTTGCTGCGCCATTGCTCGGCTTCTTCCAACAGTTCGGCAGGAATATCCTTGCGAACAGGGACCATGCCCTTGTCGGAATCGTTCCAGTAGACAGCTTGCATGTTGATCAGATCGATCTGACCCTGGAAGTTGTCTTCGGAACCGATAGCCAGCTGGATCGGCACCGGAGTGTGACCCAGGCGCTGCTTGATCTGAGCGATCACGCGCAGGAAGTTGGCACCAGCACGGTCCATCTTGTTTACGTAAACAAGACGTGGAACGCCGTATTTGTTGGCCTGACGCCATACGGTTTCCGACTGAGGCTCAACACCCGAAGTACCACAGAACACAACGACAGCGCCGTCGAGTACGCGCAGGGAACGTTCAACTTCGATGGTGAAGTCTACGTGGCCCGGGGTATCGATAACGTTGAAGCGGTGCTCGTGCGGGTACTGCTTCTCGGAACCTTTCCAGAAGGCGGTGATAGCAGCAGAAGTAATGGTAATACCACGCTCCTGCTCCTGCACCATCCAGTCTGTGGTCGCGGCGCCGTCATGCACCTCGCCCATTTTGTGACTCTTGCCGGTGTAAAAAAGGACGCGCTCGGTGGTGGTGGTTTTACCAGCATCCACGTGAGCAACGATACCGATGTTACGGTAGCGGTTAATCGGTGTAGTACGAGCCATAAAGCCCTCGCAAATTGAGTGACGCTAAAATTAGAAGCGGTAGTGCGAGAAAGCCTTGTTGGCTTCAGCCATACGGTGCACGTCTTCACGCTTCTTAACTGCAGCACCTTTACCTTCAGCAGCGTCCAACAGTTCACCAGCCAAACGCAGAGCCATGGACTTCTCGCCGCGCTTGCGGGCGAAGTCTACCAGCCAGCGCATTGCCAGGGCGTTACGACGGGACGGACGAACTTCGACCGGAACCTGGTAAGTAGCACCGCCTACACGGCGCGACTTCACTTCGACCAGCGGAGCGATGGCGTCGAGAGCTTTCTCGAAGATTTCCAGGGGATCGCTGTTCTTGCGTTCCTTAACTTTGTCCAGTGCGCCATAAACGATACGCTCGGCAACGGCTTTCTTGCCGCTTTCCATTACGTGGTTCATGAACTTGGCGAGAATCTGGCTTCCGTATTTCGGATCGTCCAGAATCTCACGTTTGGCTGCTACGCGACGTCTTGGCATTGATAAGCCCTCAAACGGTCTTCAGGTTAGCCCGGGACAGCGGATGCGTGCCCGACCTTACTCTTATCGACTCAATAAAATTAAAAACTGCTAAACGGCCGATTATTTCGGACGCTTGGTACCGTACTTCGAACGACCTTGGTTACGACCTTTAACGCCGGAAGTATCCAAAGAGCCGCGAACGGTGTGGTAACGAACACCTGGCAAGTCTTTTACACGACCGCCGCGGATCAGGACCACGCTGTGTTCTTGCAGGTTGTGGCCTTCACCGCCGATGTACGAGGAAACCTCGAAACCGTTGGTCAGACGCACACGGCATACTTTACGCAGTGCCGAGTTAGGTTTTTTCGGCGTGGTGGTATACACACGGGTGCATACGCCACGACGTTGCGGGCAGTTCTGCAGCGCAGGCACGTCGGATTTCTCGACGATACGCTTACGCGGCTGACGTACCAGCTGGTTGATAGTTGCCATCTACTAGCTCCACTGTTGTCTTGCGACGCTATTGTCTTACAAGAAAAGCAAAATGGCAGGAACGAATTCCCGCCAAATTTAGGGGATCAAGAGTCTAAAGAGGATCTTGTCCCCAGTCAAGGCAAGGCCCCGACCTCCCCGCCCGCCGGATCTCGACAATTTGTCTCGATCCGCCGAACGGGGCGACCAGGGCCTGGCACTCAATTACCGCAGAACTCAGTTACCACTCGAGTTCAGTGCTTCGGTCAGTGCAGCTTCCACTTCACTGGCGCTTACGCGCAACGGCTTGTCGGCATCACGGCGACGCTTGCGCTCGCTGTGATAGGCCAAACCGGTACCGGCCGGGATCAGACGACCCACGACCACGTTTTCTTTCAGGCCGCGCAGGTAATCGCGCTTGCCGGTTACCGCCGCTTCGGTCAGTACACGGGTGGTTTCCTGGAAGGAAGCCGCCGAGATGAACGATTCGGTGGACAACGACGCCTTGGTGATACCCAGCAGCACGCGAGTGAACTTGGAGACAAACTTGTCTTCGGTCGCCAGGCGCTCGTTTTCCACCAGCACGTGAGTCAGTTCCATCTGGTCGCCCTTGATGAAACTCGAGTCGCCGGATTCAGCGATCTCGACCTTACGCAGCATCTGACGCAGGATGGTCTCGATGTGCTTGTCGTTGATCTTCACGCCTTGCAGACGGTAAACGTCCTGGATCTCGTTCACGATGTACTTGGCCAGCGCACTCACACCCAGCAGACGCAGGATGTCGTGTGGATCGCTCGGGCCGTCCGAGATAACTTCGCCGCGGTTTACCTGTTCGCCTTCGAAGACGTTCAGGTGACGCCACTTCGGAATCAGCTCTTCGTACGGATCGCTACCGTCGTTCGGTGTAATGACCAGGCGGCGCTTGCCCTTGGTCTCTTTACCGAACGCGATGGTGCCGCTGACTTCAGCCAGAATCGAGGCTTCTTTCGGACGACGGGCTTCGAACAAGTCGGCAACACGCGGCAGACCACCGGTGATGTCGCGGGTTTTCGAAGTTTCCTGCGGGATACGGGCGATAACATCACCGATCGCGATCCGCGCACCGTCCGCTACACCGACCAGGGCGTTGGCTGGCAGGAAGTACTGAGCGATTACGTCAGTGCCTGGCAGCAACAGATCCTTGCCGTTGTCGTCGACCATCTTCACAGCCGGACGGATGTCCTTGCCGGCAGCTGGACGATCTTTCGCGTCGAGTACTTCAATGTTGGTCATACCGGTCAATTCGTCGGTCTGACGCTTGATCGTGATGCCTTCTTCCATGCCCACGTAGGTCACGGTACCTTTCATCTCGGTCACGATCGGGTGGGTGTGCGGGTCCCACTTGGCCACGATGGCGCCAGCGTCGACCTTGTCACCTTCCTTGACCGAAATCACAGCACCGTAAGGCAGCTTGTAGCGCTCGCGCTCGCGACCGAAGTCGTCAGCGATGGCCAGCTCACCGGAACGGGATACAGCCACCAGGTGACCGTCCACGCGCTCTACGTGCTTGAGGTTGTGCAGACGGACAGTACCGCCATTCTTCACCTGGACGCTGTCGGCAGCGGAGGTCCGGCTTGCCGCACCACCGATGTGGAACGTACGCATCGTCAGCTGGGTACCCGGCTCACCGATGGACTGGGCAGCGATAACGCCGACCGCTTCACCGATGTTCACCTGGTGACCACGTGCCAGGTCGCGACCGTAGCACTTGGCGCAGATGCCATAGCGGGTTTCGCAGCTGATCGGCGAACGTACGATCACTTCGTCGATGCTGTTGAGTTCGATGAACTCGACCCACTTCTCGTCAACCAGGGTGCCGGCAGGAACGATCACGTCCTCGGTACCCGGCTTGAATACGTCACGGGCGATGACACGACCCAGTACGCGTTCACCCAACGGCTCTACAACGTCACCGCCTTCAATGTGCGGCGTCATGACCAGGCCATGTTCGGTGCCGCAATCGATCTCGGTCACGACCAGATCCTGGGCAACGTCTACCAGACGACGAGTCAGGTAACCGGAGTTCGCGGTTTTCAACGCGGTATCCGCAAGACCCTTACGAGCACCGTGAGTGGAGATGAAGTACTGGAGTACGCTCAAGCCTTCACGGAAGTTCGCGGTAATCGGGGTCTCGATGATGGAGCCGTCCGGCTTGGCCATCAGGCCACGCATACCGGCGAGCTGACGGATCTGCGCAGCAGAACCCCGTGCGCCCGAGTCGGCCATCATGTACATCGAGTTGAACGATTCCTGGTCGACTTCGTTGCCATGACGGTCGATGACTTTCTCTTTCGAGAGGTTGGCCATCATCGCCTTGGAGACTTCGTCGTTCGCCTTGGACCAGAGGTCGATCACCTTGTTGTACTTCTCGCCCTGGGTTACCAGGCCGGAGGCGTACTGGCTTTCGATCTCTTTCACTTCTTCGGTGGCAGCACCGATGATGCGGGCTTTTTCATCCGGGATAACGAAGTCGTTAACGCCGATGGAAACGCCGGAAATGGTCGAATAGGCAAAACCGGTGTACATCAACTGGTCAGCGAAGATCACGGTCTCTTTCAGACCAACCACGCGGTAGCACTGGTTGATCAGCTTGGAGATCGCCTTCTTCTTCATCGGCAGGTTGACGACGTCGAAGGACAGGCCTTTTGGCACAACCTGGAACAACAGCGCACGGCCGACGGTGGTGTCGACGATACGGGTGTTGGTCACGCTGCCGCCATCACGGTCGTTCACGGTTTCGTTGATCCGCACCTTGACCTTGGCATGCAGTGCGGCTTCGCCGGCACGGAACACACGGTCAACTTCCTGCAGATCCGCGAACACACGACCTTCGCCCTTGGCGTTGATCGCTTCACGAGTCATGTAGTACAGACCCAATACAACGTCCTGCGACGGAACGATGATTGGCTCACCGTTGGCTGGCGACAGGATGTTGTTGGTCGACATCATCAACGCGCGCGCTTCGAGCTGGGCTTCCAGCGTCAGCGGCACGTGCACGGCCATTTGGTCGCCGTCGAAGTCGGCGTTGTACGCAGCACAGACCAGCGGGTGCAGCTGGATAGCCTTACCTTCGATCAGTACCGGTTCAAACGCCTGGATACCCAGACGGTGAAGGGTCGGTGCACGGTTGAGCAATACTGGGTGTTCGCGAATCACTTCGGCGAGAACGTCCCAGACCTCTGGCAGCTCGCGCTCGACCATTTTCTTGGCCGCTTTGATGGTGGTCGCCAGACCACGCATTTCCAGCTTGCCGAAAATGAACGGTTTGAACAGCTCCAGGGCCATTTTCTTAGGCAGACCGCACTGGTGCAGACGCAGGGTCGGGCCTACGGTAATAACCGAACGACCGGAGTAGTCAACACGCTTACCGAGCAAGTTCTGACGGAAACGACCCTGCTTACCCTTGATCATGTCAGCCAGGGATTTCAGAGGACGCTTGTTGGAACCGGTGATAGCGCGGCCACGACGACCGTTGTCGAGCAATGCGTCGACCGCTTCCTGCAACATCCGCTTTTCGTTACGCACGATGATGTCCGGAGCGGACAGATCGAGCAGGCGCTTCAAGCGGTTGTTACGGTTGATCACTCGACGATACAGATCGTTGAGGTCGGAAGTCGCGAAGCGACCGCCATCGAGCGGAACCAGTGGACGCAGGTCTGGCGGCAGTACCGGCAGAACGGTCAGCACCATCCACTCTGGCAGGTTGCCGGAACCCTGGAAGGCTTCCATCAACTTCAGACGCTTGGACAGCTTCTTGATCTTGGTTTCGGAGTTGGTTTGCGGAATTTCTTCGCGCAGGCGGCCAATCTCGTGTTCCAGGTCGATAGCGTGCAGCAGTTCGCGGACAGCTTCGGCACCCATGCGGGCATCGAAATCGTCGCCGAATTCTTCCAGCGCTTCGAAGTACTGCTCGTCGTTCAGCAGCTGACCTTTTTCAAGGGTGGTCATGCCTGGATCGATAACGACGTAGCTCTCGAAGTAGAGAACACGTTCGATATCACGCAGGGTCATGTCCATCAGCAGGCCGATACGGGACGGCAGCGATTTCAGGAACCAGATGTGGGCAACCGGCGAGGCCAGCTCGATGTGCGCCATGCGCTCACGACGAACTTTTGCCAGCGCAACTTCAACGCCGCACTTCTCGCAGATCACACCACGGTGCTTCAAGCGCTTGTACTTACCGCACAGGCACTCGTAATCCTTTACCGGGCCAAAGATCTTGGCGCAGAACAGGCCGTCACGCTCAGGTTTGAACGTACGGTAGTTGATGGTTTCCGGCTTTTTAACTTCACCGAACGACCACGAACGGATCATCTCAGGCGAGGCCAATCCAATACGGATGGCGTCGAACTCTTCGACTTGACCCTGGTTTTTCAGCAAATTCAGTAGGTCTTTCAAGGCCTTTCCTCCTGGCGGAGCAGAGAGCGGGCAAAACAGCCCCGCTCTCGATTCGCGTCACGTGTTATTCGGTTTCCAGATCGATATCGATGCCGAGGGAACGAATTTCCTTGATCAACACGTTGAAAGACTCGGGCATGCCCGGCTCCATACGGTGATCGCCGTCCACGATGTTTTTGTACATCTTGGTCCGGCCGTTCACATCGTCCGACTTCACTGTGAGCATTTCTTGCAGAGTGTATGCAGCACCGTACGCTTCCAGTGCCCAGACCTCCATCTCCCCGAAACGCTGACCACCGAACTGCGCCTTACCACCCAGCGGCTGCTGGGTAACCAGGCTGTAAGAACCGGTAGAACGAGCGTGCATCTTGTCGTCTACCAAGTGGTTCAGCTTCAGCATGTACATGTAGCCAACGGTAACCGGGCGCTCGAACTTGTTGCCGGTACGGCCGTCGAACAGCTGCATCTGGCCGCTTTCCGGCAGGTCTGCCAGTTTCAGCATGGCCTTGATTTCGCTTTCCTTGGCACCGTCGAACACCGGAGTAGCCATTGGAACGCCGCCGCGCAGGTTCTTCGCCAGGTCCAGGATTTCCTGGTCGGAGAAGGTGTCCAGCTCTTCGTTGCGTCCGCCGATCTCGTTGTAGATCTCGTGCAGGAACTTACGCAGGTCAGCAACCTTGCGCTGCTCTTCGATCATCCGGTTGATCTTCTCGCCCAAGCCCTTGGCCGCGAGGCCCAGGTGGGTTTCAAGGATCTGACCAACGTTCATACGCGAAGGTACGCCCAACGGGTTGAGGACCACATCGACCGGGGTGCCATTGGCATCGTGCGGCATGTCTTCAACCGGCATGATCACGGAGACCACACCCTTGTTACCGTGACGACCGGCCATCTTGTCGCCCGGCTGGATGCGACGACGGATTGCCAGGTAAACCTTGACGATTTTCAGCACGCCTGGAGCCAGGTCATCGCCTTGCTGCAGTTTGCGCTTCTTGTCTTCGAACTTGTCGTCCAGCAGACGGCGGCGATCAACGATATAGGCCTGGGCCTTCTCGAGCTGCTCGTTCAGAGCATCTTCAGCCATGCGCAGCTTGAACCACTGGCCATGCTCAAGACCGTCGAGGACTTCGTCGGTGATTTCCTGACCTTTCTTCAGGCCGGCGCCGCCTTCGGCTTTGTGGCCGACCAGGGCGGAACGCAGACGTTCGAAAGTTGCGCCTTCGACGATACGGAACTCTTCGTTCAGGTCCTTGCGGATCTCGTCGAGCTGAGTCTTCTCGATGGACAGTGCACGAGCATCACGCTCCACGCCGTCGCGAGTGAAGACCTGTACGTCGATGACGGTACCTTTGGTGCCGGTAGGCACGCGCAGGGAGGTGTCTTTAACGTCGCTGGCTTTTTCACCGAAGATGGCACGCAGCAGTTTTTCTTCCGGAGTCAGCTGGGTCTCGCCTTTCGGAGTGACCTTGCCCACCAGGATGTCGCCTGCGCCGACTTCGGCACCTACATAAACGATACCGGCTTCGTCCAGCTTGTTCAGTGCGGCTTCACCCACGTTCGGGATGTCCGCAGTGATTTCCTCTGGGCCAAGCTTGGTGTCACGGGCCACACAGGTCAGTTCCTGGATGTGGATCGTGGTGAAGCGGTCTTCCTGAACTACACGCTCGGACAGGCAGATGGAGTCTTCGAAGTTGAAGCCGTTCCATGCCATGAACGCGATGCGCATGTTCTGACCCAACGCCAGTTCACCCATATCGGTGGACGGACCATCGGCCATGATGTCGCTGCGCTGGACCCGATCACCCTTGCTTACCAGCGGACGCTGGTTGATGCAGGTGTTCTGGTTGGAGCGGGTGTATTTGGTCAGGTTGTAGATGTCGACACCGGCTTCGCCAGTTTCAACTTCGTCATCGGCAACACGAACCACGATACGGCTGGCGTCGACGGAATCGATCACGCCACCACGACGAGCCACGACGCAAACGCCGGAGTCACGGGCAACGTTACGCTCCATGCCGGTACCCACCAGCGGCTTGTCGGCACGCAGCGTTGGTACAGCTTGACGCTGCATGTTCGAACCCATCAACGCACGGTTGGCGTCGTCGTGCTCGAGGAACGGGATCAGCGACGCTGCAACCGACACTACCTGCTTCGGCGATACGTCCATCAAGGTGACGTCTTCCGGCGCCTTGACGGTGAACTCGTTCAGGTGACGAACAGCTACCAGCTCGTCGACCAGGACCTTCTTGTCGTTCATCGTGGCCGAAGCCTGGGCGATCACGTGATCGGCTTCTTCGATGGCGGACAGGAACACGATCTCGTCGGTAACCAGGGCGTCTTTCACCACGCGGTACGGGCTCTCGAGGAAGCCGTACTGGTTGGTGCGCGCATAGGCCGCCAGGGAGTTGATCAGACCGATGTTCGGACCTTCCGGCGTTTCGATCGGGCAGACACGACCGTAGTGCGTCGGGTGTACGTCTCGAACTTCGAAGCCTGCACGCTCACGGGTCAGACCGCCTGGGCCGAGTGCGGAGACACGACGCTTGTGGGTGATCTCGGACAGCGGGTTGTTCTGGTCCATGAACTGGGACAGCTGGCTCGAACCGAAGAACTCCTTCACCGCCGCAGCCACAGGCTTGGCGTTGATCAGGTCTTGCGGCATCAGGCCTTCGCTTTCAGCCATCGACAGACGTTCCTTGACCGCACGCTCTACGCGCACCAGGCCAACACGGAACTGGTTCTCGGCCATCTCGCCTACACAGCGAACACGACGGTTACCCAGGTGGTCGATGTCATCGACGATGCCTTTGCCGTTACGGATGTCGACGAGGGTCTTGAGGACCGCAACGATGTCATCCTTGTTCAGCACGCCCGAACCTTCGATCTCGGTACGACCGATACGACGGTTGAACTTCATCCGGCCGACCGCAGACAGGTCATAGCGCTCAGGGCTGAAGAACAGGTTGTTGAACAGGGTCTCGGCTGCATCCTTGGTTGGCGGCTCGCCAGGACGCATCATGCGATAGATCTCGACCAAGGCTTCCAGTTGGTTGCCGGTGGAGTCGATCTTCAGCGTGTCGGAGATGAACGGACCGCAGTCGATGTCGTTGGTGTACAGGGTTTCGATACGAACGACCTGGGCCTTGGCGATTTTCGCCAGGATCTCGGTGGTCAGCTCGGTATTGCACTCTGCAAGGATTTCGCCGGTGGCCGGATGCACGATGACCTTGGCCGTGGTGCGACCCAGGACGTAGTCGATCGGTACCTGCAGCTCTTTGATCCCGGCTTTTTCCAGCTGGTTGATGTGGCGAGCGGTGATACGACGGCCCTGCTCGACAATAACCTTGCCTTTGTCATCCTGGATATCGAGGACAGCGATTTCACCGCGCAGGCGCTGAGGCACCAGTTCCAGGCTGAGGTTTTCACCTTGCACGTGGAAGACGTTGGTGGTGTAGAACGCGTCCAGCACTTCTTCGGTGGTATAGCCGAGCGCGCGCAGCAGTACCGATGCAGGCAGCTTGCGACGACGGTCGATACGCACGAATACGCAGTCTTTCGGGTCGAACTCGAAGTCCAGCCACGAACCGCGGTAAGGAATGATGCGCGCGGAGTAAAGCAGTTTGCCGGAGCTGTGCGTCTTGCCACGGTCGTGGTCGAAGAACACGCCCGGGGAACGGTGCAGCTGGGAAACGATTACACGCTCGGTACCGTTGATTACGAAGGTACCGTTTTCAGTCATCAGGGGGATTTCACCCATGTAGACTTCTTGCTCTTTGATGTCCTTGATCGCTTTGTTCGACGATTCTTTGTCGAAAATGATCAGGCGCACTTTTACCCGCAAAGGTACGGCGTAAGTAACACCGCGCAATACGCATTCTTTGACATCAAATGCCGGTTCGCCCAGGCGATAACCGACGTACTCCAGCGCAGCATTGCCGGAGTAGCTGATGATCGGGAAAACGGATTTGAAGGCCGCATGCAGGCCCACGTCGCGGAACTGATCTTTAGTCGCTCCCGCTTGCAAGAATTCACGATACGAATCCAGCTGGATGGCCAGGAGGTACGGCACATCCATGACGTCCGGCAACTTGCTAAAGTCCTTGCGGATACGTTTTTTCTCAGTATATGAGTAAGCCATCAGCGTTCCCCAGCTTGGTCACCTGCTTGTTTGGCCCCTCCCGACGGGAGCAGCCAGAAAATCGTGCAAACCCCATGGTTTGCGCCACCACATCGGGTGGTTACAGCTCGCTATCGGCGCCGACCCAGTCGGCTGCCAATAACGGAAAAAGGCCGGTGGCAAGAGCCACCAGCCATCAGCCTGTCGCTTAACGCTCGGGCTGGAGACGCAAAGTCGATGCTTACTTCAGCTCGACTTTAGCGCCTGCTTCTTCCAGAGCGGCCTTGGCTTTGTCAGCTGCGTCTTTGGCAACAGCTTCCAGAACCATGGCAGGAGCGCCGTCAACTACAGCCTTGGCTTCTTTCAGGCCCAGACCGGTCAGTTCACGTACTGCCTTGATCACGTTTACTTTCTTCTCGCCAGCTTCGGTCAGCATGACGTTGAATTCGGTTTGCTCTTCAACAACGGCGGCAGCAGCAGCTGGACCGGCGGAAGCAGCGGCAGCGGAAACGCCGAATTTTTCTTCGAAAGCTTTGATCAGCTCAACAACCTGCAGAACCGACATTTCAGCTACGGCGTTGAGGATATCGTCTTGGGAGATAGACATTGCTGTATTTCCTGAATTGGGGGACGGCCTACGCGGCCATCGAAATAAACAAAAATACGCGAGAGAAAATGCTCAGCCTTAGGCTGCGGCAGCTTCTTTTTGCTCGCGAACTGCAGCCAGAGTACGAGCCAGCTTGCTGGTAGCGCCTTGAATCACGCTCATCAGCTGCGAAATGGCTTCGTCGCGGGTCGGCAGTGTTGCCAGTACGTCGATTTGGTTAGCTGCGAGGAACTTGCCCTCGAACGCAGCTGCCTTGATCTCGAACTTATCCTGACTCTTGGCGAATTCCTTGAACAAACGGGCAGCAGCGCCTGGATGATCCTTGGAGAACGCGATCAGAGTCGGGCCAGTGAACACGTCGTTGAGGACACTGTATTCAGTGCCAGCAACGGCGCGCTTGAGCAGGGTGTTACGTACAACACGTACGTATACGCCAGCTTCACGAGCCTCTTTACGGAGTCCGGTCATAGCGCCTACCGTCACACCGCGGGCATCAGCCACAACAGCGGACAGAGCGACTTTGGCAGCCTCGTTGACTTCAGCGACGATGGCCTTCTTGTCTTCGAGATTAATTGCCACGGGTTTAACTCCTGCTTGTTACCGT
Source organism: Pseudomonas sp. Pdm06 (assembly GCF_014851795.1). Classification (NCBI taxonomy): domain Bacteria; kingdom Pseudomonadati; phylum Pseudomonadota; class Gammaproteobacteria; order Pseudomonadales; family Pseudomonadaceae; genus Pseudomonas; species Pseudomonas sp. Pdm06. The sequence goes on along the minus strand of NZ_JACVAH010000031.1, from coordinate 2,715 downwards.
TTCATTCGGTCGAAACCGAATGTCGTTTTGGTGTCTGATTCGGTAAGGAACCGGGAGCACCATCTGCGTAGGCTTGTGGTTTAAGACTTGCGTCGCCTACGGTCTTGGACAGCCCCCGCCAGGCAGGGACCCCAATTTTTTGATTGGCGCGATTGCTCGCGCCAACCCGAGTCTTACGCGTCGAGCGAGCTCTGGTCGATGACCAGACCTGGGCCCATAGTGGTGCTCAGGGTAACGCGCTTGACGTAGATGCCTTTCGAAGAAGCTGGCTTGATACGCTTCAGATCAGCGATCAGGGCTTCAACGTTTTCCTTCAGCTTGACGGCGTCGAAGCCGATCTTGCCAACGGAAGTGTGGATGATGCCGTTTTTGTCGGTGCGATAACGAACCTGACCAGCCTTGGCGTTTTTAACCGCGGTGGCTACGTCTGGCGTTACGGTGCCGACTTTAGGGTTAGGCATCAGACCACGTGGACCGAGGATCTGACCCAACTGGCCTACAACGCGCATGGCATCCGGAGATGCGATCACTACGTCATAGTTCAGGTCGCCGCCTTTCATTTCGGCAGCCAGATCGTCCATGCCGACGCGATCAGCGCCAGCAGCCAGAGCAGCTTCAGCTGCTGGGCCCTGGGTGAAGACAGCTACACGAACGGTCTTGCCAGTGCCGTGTGGCAGCACGGTAGCGCTACGAACGACCTGGTCGGATTTACGTGGGTCAACGCCCAGGTTCACAGCAACGTCGAACGACTCGCTGAACTTGACAGTCGACAGCTCAGCCAGCAGAGCGGCGGCGTCTACAAAGTTGTAGGCCTTGCCTGCTTCGATTTTGCCGGCGATAGCCTTTTGACGCTTGGTCAGCTTAGCCATTACACACCCTCCACGTTAAGGCCCATGCTACGAGCAGAACCGGCGATAGTACGCACGGCTGCATCCATATCAGCTGCAGTCAGATCCGCGTTTTTGGTTTTCGCGATTTCTTCCAGCTGAGCACGGGTAACGGTGCCAACCTTAACGGTGTTTGGACGAGCGGAACCGCTGGTCAAACCTGCAGCCTTCTTCAGCAGAACCGAAGCCGGGGTGCTTTTTGTTTCGAAGGTGAAGCTACGGTCGCTGTAGACAGTGATGATCACTGGAGTCGGCAGACCTGGCTCAAGACCCTGAGTACGGGCGTTGAAGGCCTTGCAGAATTCCATGATGTTCACGCCGTGCTGACCCAGTGCAGGACCAACAGGTGGGCTTGGGTTAGCCTGAGCGGCCTTCACTTGCAGCTTGATGTAAGCGGTAATTTTCTTGGCCATGAGGCACTCCAATTACGGGTTCGAACGCCTCGAAAGGCTCCCCGGTTACTTGCGCGTTTATCCCAGTGACGACAAAACCCCACAGCCTTGGGCTGCGGGGTTGGGATGCCTGTTCAATCAGACCTTTTCGACCTGGCTGAACTCTAGCTCTACCGGAGTAGAGCGACCGAAAATGAGCACTGCCACTTGGATCCGGCTCTTTTCGTAGTTAACTTCTTCAACCGTGCCATTGAAGTCAGCGAATGGACCGTCGGTGACACGTACAACCTCACCTGGCTCAAACAACGTCTTCGGCTTCGGCTTGTCGCTACCATCAGCGACGCGACGCAGAATCGCTTCTGCCTCTTTATCCGTGATCGGCGCAGGCTTGTCGGCAGTACCGCCGATGAAACCCATCACCCGAGGGGTATCCTTGACCAAGTGCCAAGTCCCTTCGTTCATATCCATCTGTACCAGCACGTAGCCCGGAAAGAACTTGCGTTCACTTTTGCGCTTCTGGCCATTACGCATTTCAACCACTTCTTCAGTGGGGACCAGAATTTCGCCAAAGCCGTCTTCCATGCCAGCCAGCTTTACGCGCTCTACCAGCGAGCGCATGACATGCTTCTCGTAACCCGAGTAAGCATGCACAACGTACCAACGCTTAGCCACGGGACACCCTTAGCCAACAATCAAGGAAACAAGCCAGCCGAGCAGGGAATCGAGCCCCCACAACAGCAACGCCATTACCAGAACAACAGCCACAACGATCAACGTGGTCTGCGTGGTTTCTTGGCGAGTCGGCCATACGACTTTACGAATCTCGGTGCGAGCTTCCTTAGCGAGTACAAAGAAAGACTTGCCCTTGGCCGTCTGCAAGCCTACAAAGGCAGCAACAGCAGCAATGGCGAGCAATGCAAGTACACGGTACAGGATCGGCGAAGCAGAATAATACTGATTGCCAACAACGCCAATAACCACCAAAGCGACTACCACTAGCCACTTGAGCAGATCGAAGCGAGAGCCTTGAGCTTCAGCTTTAGGAGTCATCTATGAAGATCCTGTGAAAAGAAAGCCAGACACACCGAGTGAATCTGGCAGGTCAGGAGGGAATCGAACCCCCAACCTACGGTTTTGGAGACCGTCGCTCTGCCAATTGAGCTACTGACCTAAAACAAAATCAGGCCGACCATTATGCCGGCCCGAAAAAGACATTACAACTGTTTACTCGATGACTTTAGCTACGACGCCGGCGCCGACGGTACGACCGCCTTCACGGATAGCGAAACGCAGACCGTCTTCCATCGCGATGGTCTTGATCAGGGTAACAGTCATCTGAATGTTGTCACCTGGCATTACCATTTCAACGCCTTCTGGCAGCTCGCAGTTACCAGTCACGTCAGTTGTACGGAAGTAGAACTGTGGACGGTAGCCTT
>NZ_JACVAH010000030.1:0-16636 GCF_014851795.1 Pseudomonas sp. Pdm06 | reverse complement strand
CCGGGTCGTGGCTGAAGTGTTCCGGCGGTTCGCTGTGGGAAAAGTCGATGCGGGTCAGGCGATCCAGCGGGTCGTACTGGTAGCGGCGGCGGTTTCGCTGGTCGGAAAGGCTCTGGAGGTTGCCCCGCGGGCTGTAGGCATAGTCGCGCCAGAACAGTTGCTGCTGGGGGTTCTGCCACACGGTCTGGGCCTTGAGGCGGCCCTGTTCGTCGTACGTGTAATCACTGCGCAGCAGCCCCTGCTGGCGTTGCCGTTCGCGGCCGCCGTCAACCCGGTGTTCGGTCAGGCGTGCGCCGTTGAGGTCGATGGCAGTCAGCGCGCCACCGGGGGCGTGGTGATAGTCGAGCTGGCTGTCGTCCGGCAGGCGCAAGTGGTTGAGGCGCCCGCAGGCATCATAGCGATAGCGCAGGGTGCCCCAGCCCTGATGCTCCGTGACCAGCCGATCCTGGGCATCGTATTCGAAGGCCAGCGGCTGATCGCTGCCGTCGTCGACGTGGATCAGACGGCCCAGTTCGTCGTAGCGATATTCGATGGCCTGGCCGTCGGGCAAGGTCTTGATCCGCAGCCGCCCGGCCGCGTCACGCTGGTACCGGGTGACCCGTTGCGAACCGTCTTCGCCGTGCTCGGTTTTTTCCTGCAGGTGGCCGTTGAGGTCGTAGGCGTAGGCGGTGCGTTGGCCGTCGAAGCCGACTTGCTGTCGGATCAAGCCGTTGGGCGTGTAGTCCAGCTGATATTTTTCGCCGGATTCGTTTTCGATCTCGGTCAGCAACAGCCGCGCCGAGTCGTAGCGGTACTTCAGCTCGCTGCCGTCGGGGTTCAGGCGGCGGCTGACCAGGTGCAGGTCGTCGGCGTATTCGTAGCGGGTGGTTCGGCCCTGCTCGTCGCGCTCGGCGATGACCTTGCCGTAGGCGTTGTAGCTCCAGGCCCGGGTCGCACCGGTGGGCAGGGTGACTTGCAGCAGGCGGCCGACGGCGTCCCATTGGTAGTGCGTGAGGGCGCCGTGTTCGTCCCGGCGACTGAGTAAACGTCCCAGGGCGTCGTAGGCAAAACACCGCCGACCGCCGTCGGGCAGGACCTCTTCGGTCAGTTGGCCCAGACGACTCCAGGTGAAACGATGCTCACCACCGTCCGGGTCATACCGGGCCAGCAGTTGCCCATGGGCGTCGTAGGCATATTCCGTACGCTGGCCATCGGGATCGATGCTCGCGATCACATCGCCCCGGGCATTGCGGCGGTAGGTCCACACGGCCTTGCCACGGGACCGGGCGTGCAGGAAACCGTTGCGGTATTCGTAGGACGTCGGCGCTTCGTCCGGCGGAATCAGCGCCACCAGCCGTCCGACGTCGTCGTAGCGGTATTCGCTGACCGCCCCCAGCGGGTCCTGTTCGGCGATCAAGCGGCCCTGTTCGTCGTAGGCCTTGAGGTGCTCGCCGCCGTCGGGCTCGACCTTGCGCACCAACCGCGCCCGGTCGTCGTGGACATACACTTCCTGGCTGCCATCCAGGTGCCGGACCGTGACACGGCCGTCCTCGCCCCAGGTGTAGCGGCCGTCCATCTGCGCGAAGGAGGCCCAATGCCGTACACAGCGGGACGCCGGCCCGACGCCTTGCCACTCCCAGTAGAAACTCGCCCCGCCGGCCAGTTGCCGCTGGAGGATGACGTGCTGGTCGTCGTAGTCGTAGCGTTCGCTTTCACCGGCGGCATTGGTCGCTTCGATCAGTCGGAAACGTCCGTCGTAGCGGTAGGACACCAGCGTCTGCTCGGTCCGCCAGGCTTCGTCGAGGGTGAGGGCCGGATGGAAGCTCTGGTAGTCGACGGCGACCAGGTGGCGCTGTTCGTAACGCAGGCGCAGGGAGCGCCCGGCGCCGTTGTCCAGGCGGCTGATGTCGCCGTGGATGTTGCGCTGGACGGTCAGGCGGTTGTCGTAGCGGTCACTGAGGGCGATCAGGTGGCCGTCGCGAAAGTGCAGGAACGGGGCGTTTTCCCCGGGCGGGGCGATGATCAGTTCGTCCGGCGCGGCCCCCAGGTAGATCGCCGCCCGGGCCAGGCTGTTGTGGATCGCCGGACGCTGGGTGGTGGGCAACGGAAAGATCGTGCAGCGGTTTTCCTGGTCGACCCAGGTGATCTGCTCGCCGTCGAACTCCAGGCGATGGGCCAGGGCATGGCTCCAGCCGCGCCCGAGGCCGACATCCAGGGCGACGGCGCTGGTGCGGTACAGCCGGGTGAAGACGAACGGCAAGCGCCCGTCGAGGGTGCCGTCGTCCAGGGTCAGCAGTTCTTCGCCGGTGACCATCGACACCGGGCAGCCGCTGGTCTGGGTCTGGGCCGCGGTGTCGGCGCTGTCGCCGTTGGGGTTTTTCGATTGGGCCGGGACGTCGTCGTGGGGTTCGTGTTCGCTCAGGCGTGTAGACGGCTGGGATTTTTCCCGCGCCACAGCGGCCGGATTGCTCACAGACAATGGCGCAGAGTGTTCCGGGGTGATGTGCAAGGGTCCGACAGGCGTCGGTTTTAAAGGTGCGCGTTGACTGACCACCAACGGTTTGAGCACATCGGCATGTTGATTGAGCCGGTCGGGGGTGAGTTGGCCCAGTCTCAGGCTCGATGCCAGCAACCATTCCCGGGCCCGCTCCGAGCGGACCCGGCCCAATACGTTACCGCTCATGCGCAGACCCAGGCCCAGCCCCCCGGTCAAACGCATCAGCAGGAAATTGATCAGTACCGAGGCGCGCAGCTCTCCGACGACTTCGGCCGCGTACTGAGGCGGCAACATCCGCAGCCAACTGGTGAACGCGGCCACGTGAACGAAGAGCAACGGCTCGTCGCTCAACACCATCAACCCTTTGGCAATTGCCTCGGAGGATGCCTTCAGTAGCTGTTCAAGCTCGGCTTGAGTCAGGTACTCCAACAGTTTTTCGCTGTTGGCCTGCAGATCGGCCAGCAGCCCGAAAACCTGCTTAACGTCGTCCCAAAGTTGATGCAGGGCGTTTTTGAAACCGCGCCAATCAGCCTGCTGCAACACGTCGTAGCGTTGAAGAAACCCGGCGTCGGAAAATTCCGCCCACAGTGGTTGAAACTGCTCCCACTCCGCTTTCAGCCAGCCCTCAAGTTCGTCGATCACGCCTTGGTAAGACGCATACAACGCCTTGACGTGATCGGCCGTGACATGGGGGAAAAAGGTGATGCGATAACGCTGGCCTCGCCAACACTCAGGCACTTCCAGGATGCCGCTGGGGCCGATCACGCGATGGATCGGCTCGCCGAAAGTTTCCTTCCCCGGCGTGCCATCGATGACCGGCTCCAGCATCACCGGTGTGTCGCCAATCGGCACGAAACGCGCCGCCTGGAACATGTGCACCAGCGTCAGTGGCCCTTCCGCCGGGCAAGCCACCACGGCGGCACTGACGGGTTTGTCCAGGTTCTTCGGCGCCGCCAGGGACACCTCGTTGCCGACCTTGAACACTTGCTCAAGATCCAGCGCCCAGCCGGCCCAAAAGCTTTCAGCCCAGGCGTCGTAGTCGTTCAGGCAGGTTCGAAAGTCCTGGAAAACCGCTTCGACATCCGGCTGCTCGGGGTCCATGGCCGCCATCACCAGCGAACCAATGACGTTGCCCTGGGCAAGGATTTTGTCGTAGTCAGGCATGCAGGCAGCTCGCGGCGTAGGAGTGGGCGCGAGACTCTGCCTGCGATGGCGAGGGAAATAAGTCAGGGAAAGAGGGGATGGATGTAGGGCGATTCGCTAAATTCAAACGCTTGGCGTGCGAACCCCGCCGATGACTATAGATGCCACGACATGAGCATGCAGATGGTCAGCAGGTTGAAGGTCATTTGTTTGATGTGCCGCCATCGCGAGCAAGCTCGCTCCCACAGGGGGATTGTGGTGGGGGCGGGAATGCGTGAGCTGCTGTTCTCACAGGCGCTGGTTAATTTAAGGCTGTATGAATCATTGTGGCGAGGGAGCTTGCTCCCGCTCGGCTGCGCCGTAGGAGCTGCCGAGTGAAACGAGGCTGCGATCTTTCCAAAACCAATTGAGTATCAAGCGAAAGACCAGATCAAAAGATCGCAGCCTTCGGCAGCTCCTACCGCACCCCAGCGGGAGCAAGCTCCCTCGCCACGGGTCTGTGTTTTTTCAATTTTCCGGAGTGTCTTGCGCAAATAAATGCGCGAATAGATGCCTACCCGCGCTCATTCTCGAGAAATACCCGCCAGCAACCCCTCAACCTATCGTAATCTCGCATCTGTATAAGCCCAGCCCCGCAACCGGCCGAGATCTTCCCCCGATGCCCTCCATCTACCAACTCAAGCCTGCCTTTCAAAACCTGCTGCGCCCCATGGTTCAACGCCTCTACAACAACGGGGTCACCGCCAACCAGGTCACCCTGCTCGCGGGTATCGTCTCGGTGTTGGTGGGGGCGGTCATTGCCTGGTTCGCCAGCCATCCGTGGATTTTCGTCCTGGTTCCGGTCTGGATGTTCCTGCGCATGGCGTTGAATGCGGTGGATGGCATGCTGGCGCGGGAATTTGGCCAACAATCCCATCTGGGCGCCTACCTCAATGAGCTATGCGATATCATCGCCGACGTTGCCCTGATCCTGCCTTTTGCCTTGTTTGCCGATACCAGTCTTCTGCTCGTGTTGTTGGTCACGCTGTTGGCGCTGTTCAGCGAATACGCCGGTGTGCTGGGGGCGATGGTGGGGGCTTCGCGGCGGTATGACGGGCCGATGGGCAAGAGTGACCGGGCCTTCGTGTTTGGCGTGTTGGCGACCGGTATTGCCCTGGGTTGGCTCGGGACGCTCTGGATAAATGGTGTGATGGCGGTGGTTGCCGCCCTGCTGGTTTATACCTTGGTCAATCGGGTGCGTCATGGCCTGGGCCAGGTGAAGGAAAACGCTCCCTCAGCATAAAGGAACTTGCAATGCGCGAAGCCCAACACCGGACATTCACCACCCACGATGGCGTGGAACTGTTCTACCAACACTGGCCGGCTGTCGACGCGGCAGCGGGTGAACCCCGCCAGGCTGTGTTGTTGTTTCATCGTGGCCATGAGCACTCCGGGCGCATCGCGCACCTGGTGGATGAGCTGGACCTGCCCGGGTTCGACTTCTTTGCCTGGGACGCCCGTGGCCATGGCCAGTCGCCGGGTGAACGGGGCGACAGCCCGAGCTTCGCCACCAGTGCGCGGGACGTGCAGACGTTCTGCGATCACATCGGCACGGCGCATCAAATCGACGAAGCGAACATCGCCGTGGTCGCACAAAGCGTCGGCGCGGTGATCGTGTCCACCTGGGTCCACGACTACGCGCCGCGCATTCGCTCGCTGGTGCTGGCGTCGCCGGCGTTCAAGGTCAAGCTCTACGTGCCGCTCGCCCGTCCAGGCCTGGCGCTGATGCGCAAGTTCCGCGGCAATTTCTTCGTCAACAGCTACGTCAAGGCGAAATTCCTCAGCCATGACCCGGAGCGGGTGGCGTCCTACGACAGCGATCCGTTGATCACCAAGGCCATTTCGGTGAACGTGCTGCTGGGCCTGTACGAAGCCGCCGACCGCGTAGTGGCCGATGCCCAGGCGATCCAGGTGCCGACGCAGTTGTTGATCTCCGGCTCGGACTTCGTGGTACACCGCAAACCCCAGGAGCAATTCTTCGAGCGCCTGGGCAGCCTGCACAAGGAAAAGCACATCCTGCCGGGCTTCTTCCACGACACCCTGGGCGAGAAGAACCGTGCGCCAGCCGTTGCCAGTGCGCGCCGCTTCATTCTGCAAAACTTCGCCCGACCGCTGGACCGCCCTTCCCTGCTGGACGCCGATCGCCTGGGCGCGACCTGCGCCGAAGCCGAAACCCTGGCCACGCCGCTGCCCCACAACTCGCTACGCGACCTCTACTGGCGCATGACCCGTGTCAGCATGCGCTTTGGCAGCAAGTTGTCGGCCGGGGTGAAGCTGGGTTTCGACACCGGGTTCGACTCCGGCAGTACCCTGGATTACGTCTACCGCAACCGCCCCACCGGCACCTCGGCGCTGGGCAAGATGATCGACCAGAACTACCTGAACTCCATCGGCTGGCGCGGCATTCGCCAGCGCAAGCTGAACGTCGAGGAACTGCTGCGCCTGGCGATGGCCGAGTTGCGCGCCCAGGACCGCGAGGTGCGCATCGTCGACATCGCCGCCGGCCATGGCCGCTACATTCTCGAAGCCCTGCAAGGCGTCAGCCCGTTGCCCGAGTCGATCCTGCTGCGCGACTACAGTGACATCAACGTGCGCGATGGCAGTGCGCTGATCGTTGAAAAAGGCTTGGGCGATATCGCTCGATTCGTCAAAGGTGATGCCTTCGACCGCCAGGACCTGGCGGCGCTGGAACCCAAGCCGACCCTCGCCGTGGTGTCGGGCCTGTACGAGCTGTTCGCCGACAACCAACTGGTCGGCGGCTCCCTCGCGGGCCTGGCCGAAGCCGTGGAGCCTGGCGGTTTCCTGGTCTACACCGGCCAGCCGTGGCACCCGCAGCTGGAACTGATCGCCCGTGCCCTCACCAGCCACCGCGCCGGCCAGGCCTGGGTGATGCGTCGACGTACCCAGGCGGAAATGGACCAATTGGTTGAGGCGGCGGGCTTCCGCAAGATCACCCTGCGGGTCGATGAATGGGGCATTTTCAGCGTTTCGCTGGCGCAGCGAGTGCAGTAATGAGCGCCGTCATCGCTCCGGCCCGCGAACCCGCACTGCTGAAACCGGCAGTGCTGTGGCTGCTGTTGTTGGCGCCGCTGTTCTTCACTACCTACGGCTTCGCCACCTGGGTCACTTCCCAGCGTGACGACGTCGGCACGCTGGTGTTCGCCTGGGAAACCCACATGCCGTTCATGGCCTGGACCATCGTGCCTTACTGGTCGATCGACCTGTTGTACGGCCTGTCCTTGCTATTGCCCAGCAGCCGTGACGAACTCAAGCGCCACGCCTTGCGCCTGCTCACGGCCCAGGTGATTGCGGTCAGTTGCTTCCTGCTCTGGCCGTTGCGCTTCACCTTCCCCCGGCCGGAGATGGATGGTGTGTTCGGTTGGTTGTTCGAGGTGCTGGCGGGTTTCGACAAGCCGTTCAACCAGGCGCCGTCGCTGCACATTGCGTTGCTGGTCATCCTTTGGGTCTGCTATCAGCGGCATTTGCAGGGGGTCTGGCGTTGGCTGATGCACGGTTGGTTCGCGTTAATCGGCGTGTCGGTGCTGACCACGTATCAACATCACTTCATTGACCTGCCCACGGGCGCGTTGGCCGGTTGGCTGTGTGTCTGGTTGTGGCCGCTGGATCGACCCAGTCCGCTGCTGAGTGCGCGTCTGGCGGCGGATCCTGCTCGCCGACGCTTGGCCTGGCGTTATGGGCTGGGCGCGGCGGTGCTGTTCATTCCGGCGTTTGCCTTGGGCGGCGCATGGCTCTGGCTGATCTGGCCGGCGGTCGCAGTGCTCATGGTGGCGCTGAATTACCTGGTGTTCGGCGCCGACGGTTTCCAGAAGCGTGCCGATGGGCGCTTGAGTCCGGCAGCGCGCTGGTTGCTGGCGCCTTATCTGGCGGCGGCGTGGATCAATTCTCGCGGCTGGACGCGCAAGCATCCGCAGCCCGACCAGGTGGCGGATAACGTCTGGCTGGGGCGAATCCCCACGCCGATGGAATTGAAGGACAGTGCGTTTACCGGCGTGCTCGACCTCTGCGCGGAACTGTCCATGGACAGCACGGGCGTCGCCTATCGCTCATTGCCGGTGCTCGACCTGACGGCGCCGACCGCCGAACAATGCCTGAACGCGGCAGAAGCTATCGAAAGCCTGCGCCAGCACGGGCCGGTGCTGGTCTGCTGCGCCTTGGGTTATTCGCGCAGCGCCACGGCGGTGGTGGCCTGGCTGCTGCACAGCGGCCGGGCGGCGAACGTTGATGCGGCGATCGTGCAAATCCAGCGCGCCCGACCGCGTATCGTTTTGCATGCGGCGCACCGTCGGGCGCTGGAGCAATTATCCACAGCACAGGGGCATGTCCATGATCAGTGATATGGAGCTCCACACCGTGGCGAGCCTGTTGCGCCGGGGTCATTCGCTGGACCAGCTGTCCACCGGGCTGACGCTGCTTGGGGCGCTGCTGGGGTTGGGGCAGTGGCTGGTGGGCGTCATCGATCCGTGGTTGTTGCTGTTGAGTGTGGCGCTACTGGTGCTCGGCGTGCTGGAAAAATACTGGGCGCTGCGCGTGGCGTTTGACGCCGATCTGTTCCAGCGCATGGCTGACAGCACCCAGTCCCTGGCCGAACGCACCTATACCTTGGATCAGGCCCTCACCGCGCTGGGCCTGCAACCGGCCGCACGCGCCGGCCGTCTCTGGACCGAACGCCGGCACGGCGCGTTGTTGCTGCTGCGTCGACAGTCACGCTTATTGGCCGTACAAGTCGTCCTGGTGCTGGGCTTCATCCTGGCCAGTCCCTGGTTGGCTTCAAGTATCTAGATAGGCTTCTGTGGTGGGGGAGCAAGCTCCCTCACCACAGCTGTTAAAGATTGCGTCACTACCCGAACTTCTCAGGACAAGGAATCTTCATGTTCGAACCCGTGGTCGCCAACCTCATCACCTCCGCCGCCCGCATGGTCACGGGCGCTCGCAGCCTGTGGCTCGGCTGCGCGCCGACGCCGGTGCAACGGATCTACTTCGCCAACCACAGCAGCCACGGTGACTTCGTATTGCTCTGGGCCTCGCTGCCGCCGGCGCTGCGCAAGCTCACCCGCCCGGTGGCGGGGGCCGACTATTGGCAGACCAGCCCGGTGCGTCGCTACATCATCAACCGGGTGTTCAACGGCGTGCTGGTGGACCGCGAGCGCAAGGATCCTTCCTACAGCCCATTGCAGCCGATGCTCGATGCGCTGGAAAACGGCGACTCGCTGATCATCTTCCCGGAAGGCACGCGCAATCCGGAGGAAGGCCTGTTGCCCTTCAAGAGCGGGATCTATCACTTGATGAAAAATCACCCCGAGGTCGAGGTGATCCCGGTGTGGATCGCCAACCTCAACCGCGTCATGCCCAAGGGTCGTGTGCTGCCGCTGCCGCTGTTGTGCACCACCAGTTTCGGCGCGCCGCTGTGCATCGAAGAAGGCGAAAGCAAAGAGCAATTCCTTGAACGCAGCCGCGCCGCGCTGCTGGCACTGGCCCCGGAGCACGTCTGACATGGATCGATATACCCTGATGTTGTTTGGCGGGATCGGCGCCATCCTGGTGCTGGCTTCGTTGATCGGTTTCATTCTCAGGCTGAAAACCCGCGGCGCGCCGAACTCGGTGATCGATAACCTCAACGCCCGGATCAATGCCTGGTGGATCATGGTGCTGGTGATCGGCGTGGCGTTCTGGCTCGGCAACGCGGCGGTCATCCTGTTGTTCTACGCCGTGTCGTTCTACGCCCTGCGTGAATTCCTCACCCTGACACCGACCCGGCGCAGTGACTACCCGGCCCTGGTGGCGGCGTTCTACCTGGCGCTGCCGCTGCAATACCTGTTGATCTACTACGACTGGTACGGGCTGTTTTCGATCTTCATCCCGGTGTATGTGTTCCTGCTGCTGCCGATCCTCGCGTCCCTGGGCGGCGATAGCACACACTTCCTCGAGCGCGCCTCCAAGGTCCAGTGGGGCTTGATGATCGCGGTGTTCTGCATCTCCTTCGTCCCGGCCCTGCTGACCCTGGACATCGCCGGTTTCGAAGGCCGCAACCTGTTGCTGATCGCCTACCTGGTCATCGTGGTGCAGCTGTCGGATGTGTTGCAGTACGTGTGCGGCAAGCTGTTTGGCAAACACAAGATCGCGCCAAACCTGTCGCCCTCAAAAACCGTCGAGGGCTTTGTCGGCGGCATTTTCCTGGCCTCGCTGATCGGTGGCGCGCTGTGGTGGATCACGCCGTTCAATCCGTGGCAGTCGTTCCTCATCGCCTTGCTGATCAACCTGCTGGGCTTTGCCGGTGGCATCGTCATGTCGGCAATCAAACGCGACCGCGGCGTCAAGGACTGGGGCCACATGATCGAAGGCCACGGCGGCATGCTCGACCGCCTGGACTCGGTCTGCTTCGCCGCGCCGATCTTCTTCCACCTGGTGCGGTACTGGTGGACCTGAGCAAAGTCTTCGGTGAACACCTGAACCTGTGGGAGCACAGCCTGGGGGCAGGTACTCACCCGTCCCTGTGGGAGCAAAGCTTGCTCGCGAAGCAGCCGCCTCGGTCAGTCAGAAAAACCGCGTCGCCTTCGTCGCGGGCAAGCCTTGCTCCCACAGGGAAGCACACAGCACCTGGGGGACTTGTGGCGGTCAGTCGAGGATCAGGTGCGGCAGGAACCGGCTGGAATCCTTGGTGATCAGGCTGTTGTCTTCCCGCACGCCAATGCCGGCCGCCTGGTCGCCAATGACCCAGGAGCCGATCAGGGTGTAGCTGTCGTCAAACTTCGGCAGCGGCGCGAATTCCTGGAGGATGAACGGCGCGTCGGTGTAGGGGCCGTCTTCTTTTACAATCAAGCCATCAACGGTCTGCAGCTCGATGTTGGCGCCTTCCCGGGAAAAGAACGGCTTGCGCACCCAGCCCTTGGGCACCGCTTTGCTGGTGTCGGTATCCAGGTGAGCCGCGAGCAGGTTCGGGTGGCCTTTGTTGAATTCCCACAGCAGCGGCAGGATGCCTTTGTTCGAGATGATCGACTTCCAGGCCGGCTCGAAAAACTGCGTATCACACTGGGCAATCGCCGCACCAAAAGGCTCGTGAAAGATGAACTCCCAGGCATGCAGCTTGAACAGGTGTGGAATCCAGCGCTCTTCCAGGTCGACGAAACGCCCGTCACTGTTGAGGCCGATGTCCTCGATATCGATGTGCCGCGACTCGATGCCGACTTTTTCCGCGATCAGGCGCAAGTAGTCCGTGGTGCCTTTGTCTTCGATTGAGTCTTTCATCGAGGCGAAATAAAACGGCTGGGTGAGCTGCAACTGGGCGAAGGCCTGATGCAGCTTGGTGTCGATGCTGTTGAACTGGTCGGCATGGGCCGGCAGCGTGCCGCGCTCGATGCATTGCTCCAACCAACCCCACTGGAACGCCGCCGCTTCGTAGAGGCTGGTCGGCGTGTCGTAGTTGAGTTCCAACAGCTTGGCCGGGCCACTGCCGTTGTAGGAGAAATCCATGCGCCCATACAGGTGCGGGTGGCCTTCGAGCCATGAAGTGCGCACCAGGTCGAAGAACGGCGCGGGAATGCTCAGGCGCTCCAGCAATTCTTCGCTCTGGACCACGCGGGCCACGATGTCCATGCACATGTCATGGATCTCGGTGGTCGGGTCTTCCAGGTCGTCCTCGATCTGCTTGAGGGTGAACTGGTAGTACGCGCTTTCGTCCCAATAGGGTTCGTCGTCGATGGTGTGGAACAGAAAGCCGAGCTGCTCGGCGGTCTGCTTCCAGTCAGGACGCTCTGCGCAATGGATCTTCTTCATGGCACTGGTTCCTCAACCGCCGGAGCTGCTCGAACCGCCCCAACCGCTGCGGGCGCTGGACTTGCTGCCGAAGCCGCCACGGGAGGTGGATGAGGCAACGGACATCGGCTTGCTGCTGGACTTGATGGAGTCGGTGTAGCTGCCGTATCGCGCCTGGTTGGACCTGGTGAACGTCGAGCCTGTCGATACCCGCTGGCTGAGCGTGGAGGAGCCGAAGCTGCCACGATCATCGCGGTAGCGGTAGACCGGCTCGGAGAAATAGCTGTTGCGGTTGCTGCTCAGCATGTTGCCGATCAGCAATCCGGTCAGCAGGTTGCTGAAACCTCCACCGGTATTCATCGCTTCCGAGGCCGGCAATTGGGCCTTGGCGGCGTCCACTTCGGATTGCGTAACCTCGCCCTCGGCACTCAGCTCGAAACCACCCAGCTTGGGGATGAACTTGCCGGCGGAGTCCTGCTGGCACCAATCGGGGACAAAGTCGGCATCGCAATCGGCCTGGTTGTCGTACACCGGCGCAATGCGGCGATGCTCCGTCATGGCAGTCATGTAGGCGTCAGCGCAAATGTCTACCGGCAGCTTTTCATCGACACATTGCTGCACGGACTGGAAGTTGTACTTCTTTTTCAACTCGTAGGTTTTTTCCGTCGGCCCGCAGCCGGATATCGCCATGGCGACCGACGCGGCCAGCGAAAGCTGGACATACTTGCTTCGTTTCATCGCGTTCTCCGTGGCGCAATCAGTTCGTGGACGGCGTCATGCACGCGGCGTTCAACAGGCCGACGCTGATGGCCACGGCGGCGATGTAGATACCGGCGGCGATTTCACCCTGCTTGATGCGCGCGGAAGCGCCCTTGAGCACCAGGCTGGTCACCAGGAACGCCAGCAACTGGACGACCGCGGCGATCACCGTCCAGACGACGAAGTCCAGCATGCTGATCGAGTAGGCAATCACGTTGCTGGCCGGGATGGCGAAACCAATGAGGGCACCGCTCAAGGCGATCGCCGCAGCCACGTTGCCCGAGCGGATCAGTTCGAACTCTTTGTGGGGCGTGACATGGATGTAGATGAACTGGAACAGCGCGAACAGCACGGCGGCGCCGAGGATGTACAGGGCGAAGCCGAACACGGCGGCCTTGTTCAGGGAAATGGAGAGCGCTTCAAGCATGGACTTCTTCCTTATTCAAAGAGTGTTCAGGTCAGTGGTGTACAGCGAAATACCCAGCGAAGTGCTCAGGCTGACGGTGCCTTCGGCGTCCTCTTCGACGGAGAACAACAGGAACTCCCGGCGATCCGTCAGGCCGGTGTCGCGGGCGTACAGCATCGAACGGTGCTCGACGCTGTAGGACTCATCCGGATTGCTCACGCGCTCGCTCAACGTCACCAATTCTGTCTGCCCCGCCTCGGTGCCCCATTCGCGGCTGTACTCGACGCCGTCGTGGGTGTAGGTCGGCAGGCCGATCAGGCTTTCAGGGCCGGCCAGGCGACGCAACTCCGCTTCGCTGTTGATCGTGACGTAGCTGAGGTAGTTGAACAGGATCACCGACTCGACCTGCCCGGCGATGTCGCCGCTGGTGTGCACTTGCAGCCAGTAGTCTTCGTCGTTCATGTAGCAGCGCGACAGCCAGTTCGATTGCCCGAGGTCGACAATGCCCAGGCTCCAGATCTGTTGGGAACCCGGGATGACCACGGTGCTGTTGCCGTCGAGCAACAACTTGAGCGTGGCATCGAACATGACCTGCTTGCCGGAGGCCAGGCCCAACGGCCCGGTGACGGGCGCGCCCTGGCTGGCTGTGGTGTTTGCGTTCGGGGCCTCGAGCCCCATCAACTGTTTAAACCACCCCATGGGAAATTTCCTTGAGTCGCGTGGAGGCGATGTAGAAGAGTTCTCCGCCCACGACGCGGGTGGTGCCGGGCGGGTTGATCGCTGGGTGACGGGCGCCCTGGGCGCGGTAGCCGATCAGCGTAGCGTTGTGCTGCTCTTTCATCCGGGTGTAGAGCTCGCCGAACGTCGCTTCAAACGCCTCGGGCAGTTTCATCAGGTACTGGGTGGCGCCCTCGCCCACACAGAGCAACTCATTGATGACCACTGACGAGCCCGGGTCCTGGGAGGCCCGCACCAGCATTTCGATGGCCATGCTGGAGGTGCATTCCAGGCTTGGGGCATAGGCGCTGGCGAGGGCGGCGATTTCGCTGTCATTGAAGTGGGCGACCACATGCCCGGCAGGCCCCAGTTGATTAACCGCCAGTACGGTGGCCAGGGTCAAGTCGTCGGAATGGGTGCGCACCAGCACGCGTTCGGCACCCGGCACGCCAGCGCGCTGCAGCAGTGCGACGGAGGACAGGCTGTCGCCCTTGATGAAGGACGCCTTGCCGGGCATGGGGTTTTCTTCGAGATCGCAATCGCAGATGACGATCAGGTTGTCATTGGAGGTTTCGTCCTGCAGCAGCAGGTCAATGACCCGTTCGCTGGAGGCGCCCTCCCAGCCGATGAGGACCGTGTGGCCGACCTTGCCGGTGAAATCGCCTTTGCCCTTCATGCCTTTTCTCCAAACATCGATGACGCTGCTGGTGGTTTTGCCGATGACCGTCGTCAACAGGGCAATGCCCCCGAGCATGATCCAGGTCGCCACGAAAATTCGCCCGGCGGATGTTTGTGGCAACAGATCGCCATAGCCGACGGTGAGCGTAGTGGTGAGATAGAAGTAGATAAACGTGGCGGCGGCGATGAGGTGTTGCTCGCCCAGCAGCACCAGGCCGATCCAGGCCGTGGACAAGTGCACGCCCAACGCAATGGCCAGGCCCGCCCAGCCGAACCGATGGAAGAAGGACGATGCGTACGAGCGCAACAAAAGGAAAATCGACATTTCGTCCCTGACTCCGTGGGGCTTCGTTCCTGGCGGGATCATCGCTCTGGCGTGTGAGCGCTCGAACGTAGTGGCCGGACAGCATTAAACCTGTTGCGGCGCTTGGATAAAAGTACCTGCGTCACAATTAAATCCAGGAGCGCCGGACACTATTGTGGCGAGGGCGCTTGCTCCCGCTGAGCCCTAGAGGCTGTGTAGGAGCTGTGTAGGAGCTGTCGAGTGCAACGAGGCTGCGATCTTTCCCCAAACACTTGAATCCCAAGCGAAAGATCAAAAGATCGCAGGCTTCGCCAGCTCCTACAAAGTCGAGCGGGAGCAAGGCCACAGGTTTTGTGCTCGGCCTGCCTTGATTGTTCAGCCCGAACAGATCACTCAGCCGATTTTTTCTTCAGGCGTTCCAGGATCGCATTGGCACTGCCTTCGTTCGGCGTGATGCCGGCATCGCGCAGCTTGCGTTCCAGGTCGGAGCCGGTCGAAGCCTCGGCCAGTTCGTCCTGGGCCTGCAGTTCAGCGGCACGTTGCTGTTGCTTGGCCTGCAGGCGGTTGAGCGTACCGACGGCGGTTTCCAGCTTGCCATTGGCGCCACCGCTGGCGATGGAGGCACTGACCTGGGCCTTCTGCACGCTTTCGCGGGCCTTGGCCATGTCCACTTGCTGACGCAGGCTCTTGATGCGGCTTTCGGCCTTGGTGATGTCCTTGCGCATGTTGTCCGCGTAGCCGCCGAATTCGGTCGCGTGCTTTTGCTCGGCGTCCAGTTCGTTGGTCAGGGTCGAAATGGCTTCGGCCACTTCCAGCGCCAGGTCTTCGCGGTTGGCCTGGATCGCGGCCAGGGCCTTGGCTTCCAGGTCCTTGATCTTGGCGTTGTATTCGCCGACGCGATCGGTCGCCAGCTTGTGTTTGGCCATGATGGTGACCAGCTCACGCTTGGCATTGGCCAGCGCGCTGTCGGCATCGCGGATTTCCTGGTCGAGGATGCGCAAGGCCTGTTGGTCGACGATCGATTCGCCGACTTCGTTGGCACCGCCACGCAGGGCGGTGAACAATTTGCTCCAGATGGACTGAGTCATTGGATGGTTCCTGTTCGGCGAATTAGATGAAGAAGCGTTCGAACGCTTCGCTGGCGCGCTGGACGTTGTCGACGAGGGTTTTGACCTCGGTGACGACGTTGGTCAGGCTGGAGTCGGAGCTCAGCGCGCCGAACATGTTGTAGACGACCTGTCCGTTGGGCATGGTCTCGATGCCGATGGACGACAGCGGGAACATTTCCCGGCTGCGCAACACGGCGTCGTTGAAGGCCGCCACGTCGCTGATCGACTCGACATCCACCAGGACGGTATCGACGATGATCTGGTCGCCCACGACTGCGATGTAGATCGGCAAGCCACCGAAGTCATTCATTTCCAGCTTGATGCTGGACTCGGAGCCTTGGACGAGGGAGAGAGTGATGTCGTTCGCGACCACTTCGTCCAGGGCCTGAAGGGCGCTGTAGAGGCGATCGATGTTCCAGTTATTACCTGCGCTCATGTAATCCTCCGACATGAATGAGCCAGCCAGAATCGGTTGGCGTAGCTGTTTCTCCATTTGCTTGAGCAGGCTTCGGTTTTCGGGAAGCACCCAAGTCTCGTGTTTCACATACCCGGCGGCACTCAGGCCCGCACGCATCTGCTTCATGTAGAAGCTCGACGGTTTTTTCGCGGAGGGTTTGGCGCGCTCTCCCGTGCGGCTCGCTGAATCGGTCACAGACCCGTCAGGCGGATCTGATGGAGCGCTGGTTGGCATGGTACTGACCCCACTGTGAAAAACTCACGCGTGAGAAACACTACAGGTAGTTTCAAAAGCCCACAATAGCTCACGCGTGAGTTTTTTATTTGTCACAAATGCTGACGCCCCCTGTGGGAGCGAGCTTGCTCGCGATAGCGGTTTATCAGTTTGCAGAGATGCTGGATTTACCGACGCCATCGCGAGCAAGCTCGGCTCCCACAGTTTTTTTTGAGCGTTCAAAGATCAGGCGTCCACCATCGATCCTCTGTGGGAGCTGAGCTTGCTCGCGATAGCCGTATATCAGTTTGCAGAGAGGCTGGATTTACCGACGCCATCGCGAGCAAGCTCGGCTCCCACAGTTTTTTTTGAGCGTTCAAAGATCAGGCGTCCACCATCGATCCTCTGTGGGAGCTGAGCTTGCTCGCGATAGCGGTTTATCAGTTTGCAGAGATGCTGGATTTACCGACGCCATCGCGAGCAAGCTCGGCTCCCACAGTTTTTTGAGCGTTCACAGATCAGGCGTCCACCATCGATCCTCTGTGGGAGCTGAGCTTGCTCGCGA